>JAHDHB010000063.1:0-18086 GCA_020631545.1 Saprospiraceae bacterium
CAGGCAGGAGCGTCTACCTCTGTTGGTTTTTGCTTTGAAGGAGGAATTTGTGCTCCTGGTGATGCTGACTTGAACAACCTACTAGCTTCAACGGGATCAAGTAGTTATGATGCTGCCGTCCTAGAGTTTGATTTTATTCCATTGGCAGATACCATACGGTTTCGCTATGTTTTTGGTTCTGAAGAATATCCAGACTACAACTGTTCAATCTATAATGACTTGTTCGCCTTTCTGTTAAGTGGGGGAACGACGATAAACTATCCCGCACCAGGAACCAATCTAGCGATTATTCCGGGTACGACGATTCCTGTAGCCATCAATTCTGTGAATAATGGAGTGCCAGCAGGCTGTGATACAAGTCCTTCTTGTGGGGGACTTTTTACACCTCCTTGTTGCCCACCGAGTTGCAATACCTCTTTCACTTCTTATTATGTAGATAACACCAATGGTGCTACGATACAATTTAATGGTTTTACTACCGTGCTAGAAGCCGTCGCTCGCGTTACGCCTTGCGAAACCTATCACATTAAAATCGCTATTGCCGATGCTGGTGATGGAATTCTTGATTCTGGAGTTTTCTTAGAATCTAACAGTTTCACCACGGGTATTTTAGATATTGATGTAGCTACCGCAAATGCAGATTCTTCTGTAGTAGAATCGTGTCCGGGCACGGCCACCATCAGCTTTTCTTTTGATGAGCCCGTTGCTTCAAATTATACCATTCCTTATACAATTTTAGGGACGGCTACGAATGGTGTTGATTATCAGGCGATACCGTCAAGTTCTACCATTCTTGCTGGTCAAACTTCTATAGATTTGGTCATTGATCCTATTGATGACGGACTAGGGGAGGGGACAGAAACGGTACTCATTGAAGTGCAAAGCTCGGTTTGTACCATGGATACCGTTGTCGTCTTTATTCGTGAAGAAGCCTTGCTTCCTCAACCCGTTGTTTCTTGTACAAATACTACACAAACCTCCATTACTTTTGGCTGGAATGCAGTACCTGGCGCTACGGGGTATGAAATTAGCCTAGATGGCGGCACTACTTGGATCGTACCCAATCCAGGGCCGCTCACACATACCATAACTGGACTAACACAAGGTGAAACTAGGGATATTCTCGTAAGACCACTAGGAGGAACCCTGTATTGCAATACGAATCCTTTTGACGGTGTTTCTTGTGTGACGAATAATTGCACAATAAGTTCAACGACAAGTACTTCTGACATAAATTGTAATGGCGGCAATAACGGCTCTGCCACTGTTACGGTCAATGGAGGAACCGCTCCATTTACCTACTTATGGGATGCCAATGCTGGAAATCAAACTGCCCCTACAGCTAGTAATTTGACGGTAGGAACTTATCAGGTAAGTATTACCGATGCCTTTGGTTGTCAAACTGTTGTTACTGCTCAAATAAACGAACCCACCGCCTTAGGCGCTTCCGTAAATAACATTACCCTTTTATGTAATGGCGATACAAATGGTAGCCTTGACCTTACTGTCACTGGAGGAACGCCGCCATATACCTACAATTGGAATGGAGGACTAAGCACCGTAGAAGATCCTAGTGGCTTAGGAGCTAATGCCTATAATGTCGTTATCACAGATGCCAACGGCTGTACTTTTGCCGCTGGAGCCACGGTACAAGAACCTCCCGCACTTACCGTTACAAGCATCACGGCCACGGGTACCACTTGTGGCTTGAACAATGGAACGGCTACTGTTGTTGCCAATGGAGGAACATTACCCTACACCTTTTTATGGACACCGGGTGGTCAAACGAATTCTAGTATTACAGGCTTAGCAGCAGGCAATTACACGGTCGTCATTACCGATGGAAATGGCTGTACGGTGAATGATAATGTAACTGTAGGTAGCACTTCTTCCCTTGCCACAACGCTAAATGATGTCAATCTTGCTTGTAATGGCGATACAAACGGCAGTCTCGATCTTACGGTGAATGGAGGTATACCGCCCTATTCTTATCTATGGAGCAACGGACTCAACATTCAAGATATTTCTGGCCTTTCTGCTGGTGCTTATTCGGTAACGGTAACGGATAATGATGCTTGTGTCATTATTGCTAGCGCAAATGTCCTAGAACCCACCGCCTTAGGCGCAAATGTAAATGACATCAATCTTGCTTGCAATGGAGATGCCAACGGAAGTCTCGACTTGACCGTAACAGGTGGAACAGCCCCATATACCTACAATTGGAATGGAGGACTTAGCACCGTAGAAGATCCCAACGGTCTCAGTGCCAATGCTTATAATGTTCTTATCACCGATGCAAACGGTTGTACCTTCACGACAGGAGCCAATGTGCTAGAGCCGACCTTGTTCTCCTTGACTAGTATTAATTCAACGCCTGCTATCTGTGGTCAAAACAATGGTTCTGTAGCTGCTGCCGCGAGTGGAGGAACACCACCTTACTCGTATTCTTGGTCGCCTGGTGGCCAAACGCTTCCTAGTTTATCAAATTTAGGAACAGGGAGTTATACCGTTGTTATTACGGATGGAAATGGATGTGTCGTTACTGGAAATGTTTTTGTGGCAACGACGTATTCGCTTTCTGCTTCGGTAAATGATACGAATCTTGCTTGTAATGGAGACACCAACGGCAGCCTAGATTTAACGGTAACTGGAGGTACAGCGCCTTATACTTACAACTGGAGTAATGGGGCAGGAAATGCAGAAGATCCTACTGGGCTAAGCGCGAATAACTATTCCGTAACAATAACAGATGCAAATGGTTGTGCTGTTTTAGCGAATGCGAATGTCTTAGAACCAACAGCGCTCGGCGCTTCGGTGAATGACACCAATCTTGCTTGTAGTGGAGATAGTAACGGCAGTCTAGACCTCACTGTATCGGGCGGCACACCTCCTTATACCTACAATTGGAATGGAGGCCTTAGCACGGTAGAAGATCCTGGTGGGCTAAGTGCCAATGCTTACAATGTGCTTATTACTGATGCCAATGGCTGTACTTTCGTTACAGGGGCCAATGTCTTAGAACCGAATGTTTTAACAGCCACAGTCAATAACAGTACAGTCGCTTGTAATGGCGATGCAAATGGTGCCTTAGATTTGGTCGTCAATGGCGGTACTCCTCCTTATACTTATGCATGGGATAATGGTGCTGGTACTAGCGAAGACCCAACGGGCTTAGGCGTAAATACTTACACCGTACAAGTAACGGATGTAAATGGATGTATCGCTACCGCAATGGCTACTATTTCAGCGCCTACTTTGCTTGGAGCATCCGTAAGTAATACTAATTTAGCTTGTAATGGAGACACCAACGGCAGCCTAGATTTAACGGTAACTGGAGGTACAGCGCCTTATACTTACAACTGGAGTAATGGGGCAGGAAATGCAGAAGATCCAACTGGGCTAAGCGCCAATAACTATTCCGTAACGATAACAGATGCAAGTGGTTGTGTCGCTTTAGCGAATGCAAATGTCCTAGAGCCAACGGCCTTAAACCCAACGGTAATCAATACTACGCCTACGATTTGCCTCTCTTGTCAAGGAGGAGCTAATATTTCGGTAATGGGAGGCACGGCTCCATATAGCTATACTTGGTCTAATGGAAATGTCAATCAAAATCCTAGTGACTTATGCAGTGGCGTAAATTCCGTTGTAGTAACCGACGCGAATGGTTGTACAGCATCCTTAAGCCTTAATATTCAAAGCATTTCAGACTTGACGCTTACCGCTCCTGTAGTAGATAATGATGTCAGTTGTTTTAATGGCTGTGATGGACAAGCTACGGTAAGCGCATTTACGGGCACAGCTCCATACACTTATTTATGGGATGCCAATGCAGGGTTTCAAACTACAGCAACGGCCAATAGCTTATGTGCTGGTACTTATGCTGTTGTGGTAACGGATGCCAATGGCTGTACTGCATCAGGAACAGTCACGATAAATGAGCCAGCGGCAATGGTCGCAACGACAACATGGATTCAAGATGTATCTTGCTACAATGGTAGTGATGGTCAAGCTGTTGTAACGGTTGTGGGGGGCATACCTCCTTATCTTTACAATTGGGATACAGGCGAAAATACGGCTACTGCTTCACAATTAGATGCTAGTTTCCACACCGTGACGGTGACGGACGGGGCTGCTTGTGTAACGGTAGCGTCTATTTTTATAGGGCAACCTTCTCCCTTGTCTGCAACGATAGGAAATCCATCTCCTGCCAACTGTTTGTCTTGCGATGGTGCTGCATCTTTGACGGTGCTTGGTGGTACGTCGCCTTATCTTTACCTATGGTCAAACGGAAATATAACAGATGCTCCTGCCGATCTTTGCTCAGGAAATAATGCGGTAACCGTAACAGATGCTAATGGTTGTACTACAGTAGCTTCGATTCCTATTCCTGCTGCTGCAACCTTAAATTTAGCAAGTATTTTAGTCAATAATAATGTTTCTTGTTATGGCGGATGTGACGGTTCTGCCTTTGTAGCGGTCAACGGTGGAGAAGCGCCTTATTCCTACAATTGGGATACGCCGACTCCGCAAACCACGACTACGGCAAATGGGCTTTGTGCAGGCACTTATTCCGTTTCTATAACGGATAACGACGGCTGTATGGTTGTTGGAAATATAACGATAAGCGAGCCACCTCTACTAGGCGTACAGCTTTCAGGAAGCAACCCCGTTTGTAATGGAGGGAATGATGGTTCCATTACCGCGAGTGTTTCGGGAGGTACGGCGCCTTATAGCTACACTTGGAGTAATTCAGGCGGCAATACGACAAGCATCAATGGCCTAAGTCTAGGAAATTATTTAGTGACCATAACCGATGCTTTAGGATGCGAAGCATTTGACAATCTTACCCTTACAGAGCCAAGCGCCGTTACGGCTAGCCTGCTAAATGCTACCCCGACGTCTTGCTATGGCGGGAATGATGGTTTTGCGTCAGTTTCCATTGGTGGAGGTACGCCTCCTTATTCCTTTGCTTGGAGTAATGGTGAACTAAATAACCCTGCTCAGTTCTTGACAAGCGGAACGCATACGCTAACGATTACCGACGATGCAGGTTGCCAATTGGCTTACGATGTTGTCATTACGAGCCCAATGCCTTTAGCTCCAATGAATTTAGCGACCACTCCAGTAAGTTGTTTTGGTTTTTCTGACGGTGCTGCTACGGTAGGTGCAATGGGAGGAACGCCGCCTTATACCTACACTTGGAGTGATGGCCAAGTAGGTACAGGAGCGAACGGCTTAGCCGCAGGTAATTATTGGGTAAGTATCACCGATTTTAATGGTTGCCAATTATCTCCTATCAGTTTGACGGTCAATGGCCCTGATATGCCTATGGCTATCGCAATGGATGGTGCTGACCCTAACTGCTATGATGGTCGTGATGGGTGGGTCAGTGCAACCGTTACAGGTGGAACTCCAAGCTATCAACTGCAATGGAGTAATGGTGCTACAGGAAATGCCGCTTTACAAATTCCTGAAGGGACTTACTCCGTTTCTGCTACGGATGCAAACGGCTGTTTGATTTTTGATACCTATAGCATCGCTGAGCCTCCACCGATTTCAACGAGTTTTGCGCTTGAACCTGCTACTTGTTTTGGTGATTCAGATGGACGAATCACGATTACAGAGGCTAGTGGTGGTGTTGGGGGATATTCTTTCTCCTTGGATGGCAATCCCTTCCAACTAGATACCTTCTTCCAAAATCTACCAGCCGGTTCTTATGATATTTATGTTCAAGATGCTGCGGGATGTGTAGAACCCTATGTTGCTTTAGTCGAACAGCCTGAGGAGATTATCGTAACTGCTGGCCCCATGACGCTAATACAATTAGGCGATAGTGTGGACGTTTACTCTAACATCAATGTAGGTGGTTTCTTTTCTTATAACTGGACGAATTCCACGGAGAGTTACATGAGTTGTACCGATTGTCCTAACCCTGTCGTTATGCCGTTTGACGCGACCAATTATGTCTTGTCTATACAAGATACCGTCTCTGGCTGTGATGCTGTGACAGATTTTACCATTCAAGTACAAAAAGATCGTAATGTTTTCATTCCTAACGTGTTTACGCCGAATGAAGATGGTATAAATGATGTCTTCCTCGTCTTTGGTGGGCCGATGGTGAGCGAGATCCGTCAGCTCAATATTTATGATCGTTGGGGCGAAATGGTTTTTGAGGGAAGTGGTTTTCTACCCAATGATCCAACTTATGGTTGGGATGGACGTTTTAAGGGAAAACGCTTAAACCCTGCGGTTTTTGTCTATTATGCTGAGGTCGAATTCATTGATGGTGTCGTTGAGTTATACAAGGGAGATGTTACCATCTTGAAGTAATGCTTGTTGGTAAGTTTGTTCTAAATGCCTAATTGTTTTCTTTGCTGTTGCTTGGAAAGATTGTTGACAAAGGACAAAGGACAAAGGACAAAGGACAAAGGACAAAGGACAAACTCAAGGGGGGAAGCCTTGTCTATAGTGTCTGAGCGAAAAAGGCAACTTTTAGAGAAAATGCAGAGATTTCGCCATCGGGACAATGCGGGATGGTCTAGCGCTTAGCCTTGGCCTGATGGCTTAAAATAGCTCTTAACCATTTGGGATGGCAATGTTTACTCAAGTCATCAGGCCAGACCATGCCACAAGATAACTCCAGCACTGTCCAGATGTCAAGGCTCGCTCATTGCATTTATCGCCTTTTTCGTTCAGATACTATTTAGGCCTTTTGGCATCAACTTCTGCCTTTTTGGTGCAGAAAATGAAATATGGATTTGGTGATTTTTTAACCATATAAAGTTGGTAAGAAGATGTAAGCATGACGTAACGTACTAGAAACCAAAGACGATGATTGCCTAGACCTGAGAGATTTCCGTAGCCCTTGACTTCAGTCAGGGGACAAAAAAAAGCACCATCCCCCTAAGAAAATGGTGCTTCCAAATAAGTTCCAAAAAGCAAAGTGAAACGCGTTTTAGCCTAATTAGTAGCCAAAAACCTCTTCCATCGTCAATTCCTTCACTTCGCCAAGCGTTTTCAAGTAATTCATGTCCACTTTGTCTTTTTCTCCTAGGACTAGGTAGACGTAGTTGCGACCTTTTACCTTTTCCTCTTGGAATTTTTTCAAATCGGCGGCAGTGGTGGTTTTCATTTTATTGTAGACATCTTTACGGACATCGTAGTCGAAACCCAATTTGCGATTCGCTAGCGCGTCGAAGTAGATGCGTGTTTTGGTGATGCGGTCACTTTCGATTTTCTTGAGGATAGACATTCTGGCCGTTTCGATTTGTGCTTCGGAGACCGGCATATTGTCCAAAATTTCTTTCATCGCAGGGATGGCGCTAGGCATTTTGTCCACCTGAGTACCCACGTAAGCCTGCATATAGTGTGAACGATCTTTGCGATTCGGTGAAGAGAAGAAGGCCCAAGCGGAATAAGCTAAGGCTTGAGATTCTCGAATCTCTTGGAAAACGATAGACGAAAGCCCAAAACCAAAGTAATTGTTGTACAATTCACTCATGATGTCTTCCTCCAAATTGTAAGGATTTCCTTTAGAAACCAACATCACTTCTGCTTGTACCATAGGGAAATTTACGAAGTAAACTTGATCTTTGTCAATGTCTACCTCCGTATATTCCTTAGCAGCGGGAAGCGGTTTGAGTTTGGCTGGTACTTGGTGCAATTTATCAAGCGTTGCTTTTACCTGCTCCGGTTTGTTTTGGCCGTAGTAGAAGATTTTGTGCTCGTAACTCGTCAAACCTTTGATGAGTTCCACCATTTTCTCCGCTTTGATGCTTTTCAATTCTGCCTCAGAAAGTACATCCGAGAAGCTAGAATTTGGGCCATATTTTGCGTAGCTAGCCATGGCGCGGCGTAGGATGGTTCCCTTGTTTTTCTTGTCGTCTTCTCTTGATTTCAAGATGTCAGCAATTACATTATCTAGAGCCGCCTTGTCTGCAACGACATTCGCTAGGACGTTTTCGAAAAGCGCCACACCTTGCTCCAAGGACTCTTCCAAACCACTCAAAGCTACATAAACACGTTCTGAACCACTGAATACATCGAAACTAACACCTAGTTTGAAGAATTCTTGTTGCAATTCCTTAGCAGATTGCTTCGCTGTACCAAGGTATGGAAGATATTCTACCGCTAATGGCAAGTATTTATCATTATCCGACCCCATTTCCAAAACATAATAAAGATTGAAGGTAGGATTGTAAGGGTTCTTGATGTAATCCAGTTGGACGCCATTGTTTAATTTCATCTCCTTGATATCCTTGCTGTAATCCAAGAAAACGGGAGAGATGTTGTCCGATTTGGTTGCATTAAATTCTTGTAAGAACTTAGACTCATCCTTACGATTCACAGGAACTGGCGTGATAGCTGGTTTTTCTACTTTGTAGACATTCGGATCGTCACCATTACGCTTGTAAATCAAGACATAATTATCGTCTCTAAAGTATTTGTTGGCAAAAGCTACGATTTCAGCCTTGGTGATTTTATCCATGCGCTCCAATTTCGTTGCATAATGCGCATAGTCTTGACCACGAACGAAAGCATCTTTAAGATCGGAAGCGCGGCCACGGATAGAGCCGTACTGGCGCATTTTTCCTAGCTTAGTATCCTTTTTTACAGCATCTAACAGCCAATCATCAAACTCTCCTTTTTTGATTTTTTCCAATTGCTCTAGCAAAATAGGGCTCAATTGTTCCATCGTCTGACCTTCTCTAGGCGTGCCTTCGATACCGAAAATGGAGTAATCCGCCCAAGCCCAACCGTATGCGGTAGCCTCTAATGCTTTTTGTTGTTGCAAAACATTTAAGTCAATCAGTCCTGCTTGGCCATTCGTCAATAATTTTTTAACCAAATCACCCATCAAAGCTTCCTTGGTTCCTTCACCCGGTAGTTTCCAAGCATGATCGACAAATTCTTTTTCTTGCCCGAATACTTCTACAACCTCAGGGCCTTTAACTTCAGGTTGTGGAGGGAAAGTCGGTTTTTTAAGTTCCTTGGGCTTCATATCCCCAAAATGCTCTTCGATCATCGCCACCGCTTCATCAGGATCAAAATCACCAGCAAGGACAATGGCCATGTTATTAGGCACATAGTACTTATTGAAGTAATCGTGAATAGCGATGTGTGAAGGATTTTTCAAGTGTTCTCCTTCACCGATAGTGGTTTGAGTACCATAAGTGTGAGAGGGGAATAATTTGGCAAATAAGGTTTTATTTACCTTACGTCCGTCACTATCTTGACCAATGTTGAACTCTTCATAAACGGCTTCCAATTCGGTATGGAAAAGGCGGAGTACCATCATCTTAAAACGCTCCGATTCTAGCTTCAACCACTTACCTAATTCATTGGAAGGGATGTCATTAACATAAACTGTTTCTTCTACAGAAGTGAAGGCGTTCGTGCCCTTTGCTCCTAGGGAAGCTACCATTTTGTCATATTCGTTAGCAATGACGTATTTAGCTGCTTCGTTTGAGGTAGCATCGATTTTCGCATAAATTTCCTTGCGCTTAGCAGGGTCTGTCACTTTTCTATACTCCTCATAAAGGTCAGAAATCTCTTGTAATAAAACCTTTTCCTTTTCCCAGTCAATGGAACCGATGTTATTCGTTCCTTTAAACATCATATGCTCTAGGTAATGCGCTAATCCAGTATTATCAGCAGGATCGTGCATAGAACCAGCAGCGACAGCGATAAATGTCTGAATACGAGGAGCATCTTTGTAAACACTCATGTAGACTTTTAAGCCATTTTCAAGGGTATAAAGCTTAGCATTTAAAGGATCGTTAGGTACCGTTTCGTACACATATTCCTTTTCGCCAGCTTCTTCAGTAGATGAAGTGGCCTCAGAAGTTGTTGTTTCATCAATATTTGTGCTTGGTTTTGTTGAGATACAAGCACTAATGCTCCAGAAGGATAGCAGGAGGAACCAAAGATAGAAAGGAGTTCGTTTCATTTACTTTAGGAATTATTTATGAAGATAAAAAACAAATTTACGATTAATATGGTGAATAATCTCAGCTTTTTGCTTATCGCGCCGATCTATAAGACGAAAGATGCTTACTGAGGGACGAAATACTTGATGTACGATGTAAGAAATGGGATGTATGATGTACGATGTGTGATGTGTGATGTCATCTTTCGCCTCTCTAAAAATAGATAGAAAGAACGCTTAAATATAGAGATAACTATGAAGATATTAACGCTGTATATTTGTGTTGGTTAGGATAATGTGGGTTGGCGTGCTAGACTTGTATAGGGCAAAGCAATTATACAACAAGTTGACGCGCTAACCTTTTTTCCTCGTTTGATGGCTCTGTAACCCCAGAACTTTGACAATTTGATGTAAGATTTATGAAATAGGATGTAGGTGAAGTAAGACGTTTGATTTCACAGTTCCTCACTTCATACTTCTTACATCATACTTTGTATTTATTTCGTTTTTTGTAATTCTTACCTCATTTTTAAGAAATTACTCATCTATTTCTATATTTTTGTGGGAAAATTGCGGACTTGTTTTAGCTTTGCACAAATTTCCAAAATGAAAAAATTAGAAGCACGTAAATTAATCGCGAAAATTCAGCGAGATTTGCTCGAATCAGGGGTTCGATGCGAATCAATTGTTCCTGATTTAAAGGAACTTAGGCCTTATGGTATTGAAGAGAAGGATCCTCAAGTTACCAAGGTGATTCGGTTGATCTATGAACACCTTGAAATTTATAGAGGATTTTATATTCCATTACCGGAAGATGAAGCGGTCGATGAAGAAGGCTTTTTGATTGAAAAAGAAGAAGTAGAGGAAGAAACTTCAAATCCCCTAAATGAACAAGTGGAAAGCCTAAATTACCTACTTTCGTTAATCTCTAACTCTAAAAATAAAATGAACAGAGCTGAGATTAATGAATACAAGGAAAATTTGATGGCTTACAAACGGTAATCGTTTTGTAGATGGTAGAATGTATAGCGCATAAAGACTTTTTTTCGAAGAAAAAAAGATTGACCTAACGGCTGATCTCTCTACGCTATACCTTCTACTCTCTACTAAGTTGCATTAAGTCTGCTGCTTTTTCGGCGATCATAATGGTAGGAGCGTTGGTGTTGCCACTGACTATGCTAGGCATGATAGAGGCATCGACTACACGTAGTCCCTTGATGCCGTGTACCCGCAATTGTGCATCCACGACGGCCATTTCATCCTGCCCCATTTTACAAGTACCTGTAGGATGGTAGAGGGTTTCCGCTGTCGCTCTAATCTGATCGATAATTGCTTGGTCGTCTGTTAGTTCCTTCTTAGGCTCATACAAGCCAGAACGATAAGGTTTAAACGCATTGGCCATGCCTATTTTTTGGCAAAGTTTATAGCCCCATACCGATTTGCGTAAATCATCCTCATCACTTAAGTAATTGTGGTCTATAGCTGCTTTTACACTAGGATTCGAAGAAGCTAAGGATACAGAACCTATGCTCTTGGGCACAAGGACTTTACCGCCTATGGAATAGCCATTTCCTTTCTTGGGATTTCGAAAACCATGCTCTAAGAAATAGTTAGGACCAAAGTGATATTGCATATCAGGAATAGGCTCCTCAGGATTGGATTTTATGAATCCTCCTGCTTCCCCAATATTACTAGAAAAGGGGCCTTTTTTCGTGCGGAGATATTGGAATAAATTTGGGAATACCCTAGGAAATCGATCCGCTACATCCAATGATTTCTTATAGCTACTATCGAATATAATGAAGTAGACTAAATGATCTTGTAGATTCTTTCCCACACCAGGCAAATGCTTGATCACAGGTATGTTGTGCTTGGCTAGTTCTTCACCATCTCCAATTCCAGAAAGCATTAAAAGTTGTGGGCTGTTATAAGAACCTCCACAAAGAATGACCTCTTTTCTTGCTTTTGCTTCCCTTATCTTACCACCTTTTTGATATGAAACACCAGTAGCCTTATTGCCTTCTAAGATGACCCGATTGGCTAGTGCCTTTGTCTGAATCGTTAAATTTTTCCTTGCTTTTACGGGATTTAGGTAAGCAACGGCGGCACTACAGCGTTCACCATTAAGAATAGTCGTTTGATAGTAGCCAAACCCTTCTTGTACTGCGCCATTAAAATCATCATTTTGCTTCAAACCCAACTCCTGGGTAGCCTCTAGGAACACCTTGGATAAGAAGTTGTTATAAGTTCGATGCGATACATTCAAGGGGCCTCCAATGCCATGGTATTCATCTTTGATATTCTCTTGATTCTCCGACTTTTTGAAGTAAGGTAAAACATCATTATACGACCAGCCTTCATTCCCCAAAGCAGCCCAACCATCATAATCCGCCTTATTGCCACGGATGTAAATCATGGCATTAATGCTACTTGATCCACCCAATACCTTTCCTCTAGGAAGATACATCGCACGGTTGTTCATGTTCTTCTGTGGGACTGTCGAATAGTCCCAATCCACGTCCGTCTTAAAAAGGTTTTTAAACCCAGCAGGAATGTGAATGTTAGGATTCCAGTCTTTTCCTCCTGCTTCCAAAAGCAAAACGCTAGTATTCGAGTCAGCCGAAAGGCGATTGGCCAGTACGCAACCCGCCGATCCTGCCCCTACAATAATGTAATCATATGTGTTCATACTAGTAAATGTACTAAAAAGTCAAGGAATATTTAAAAAAGGGGACAGGAGTCCAGTAGTTCTTATATGAAGCCTTATGAGTCTTATCTTTCTTATATGGTAAAAAAATGCCCTCCTATTTCTTTCTAAAAATAAAATTCACCAATTACAACCAAGAACCCCACAAAATTCCCGTCCTTTGTAAAAAATAAAACAATTGGAACTCTTAATAAACGGAATATTAGTCGGCTTATTGCTAAGTATTATGGCAGGGCCAATATTTATTGCGCTCATACAGCTAGGCATTGAGCGAGGGATTCGTGCAGGTATGGCACTATCTATAGGGGTTTTGTTGTCCGATTGTTTCTACTTCTACTTAGTCTTGAAAGGAATGGAAAGCCTAGGCGAACTCGAATCTTTTCGGTATTACATCGGAATGGTAGGCGGCATAGTGCTTGTCGGTATTGGTTTGTTTTCCATATTCAGCCCCTACAAACCGCCAGAAGCGATCAAGGTAACAGCAAAAACCTACGGTGGTTATTTCCTCAAGGGAATGGCCATCAATATATTCAATCCCTTCGTTCTAGTCCTTTGGACAGTTATATCCCAAGAGATGATCAGTGAAGGATATGATGGGAATCAACGCTTATTCTACTTCCTTGCCATCATCGTCACCGTAGGTTTGACGGACTTTCTAAAGCTAGTACTAGCGAAAAGTATCCGACCTTACTTGAAGCCTGTGCATATGAGCAGAGTAAGGAAAGTAGCAGGCCTAGGCTTGGCTCTATTTGGCTTGGTGTTGATGTATAAGGTGCTGTAAAGTAAAAATAGATACAACCTATTTATAAAGAACTACGGAACCAACCATCGAATCGTGTATTGCTGTTTTCTTTTCTGAACCAGTAACGGTAAGTAAAGAAATCCAACCTAGCGTGACCTTCGCTAATATTCGAATAATTGCAAGGTGAAATAATATATTTTTCTCTGGATTTTTCTCTTGTTTTACCCTTAGTCCCATAATTTGATGGCCTAGTGTTCCTCCAAATGTACTGACAAAAACGGGGAAATAAAGTAGAAAAATGCCAACTAAAAGAAATTGCTTGACCATTTCAGATGAATCTGCAAAAGAGGTGATTAGATTCGTTCCTAGAATCATGAAAATCATTATGATAAAAAAATCGGCAAATGTAGCTTTTATTCTATCCAAAAGTTGAGGATAAGGTCGTTGATTCATGTTTATTATTTAATTGCGGTTGAACAAAATTGAAGTTTATAATAATTACGCTAAAGATACAGTTTTTTTTAGATTCTAGATATATTCTTTGAACGGTGTTGGGGTACAATATGCTATGAAATTATGCTAATGTTTCAATTCTTTCTATAATATCTAGACATTCCTCTCTATCAATAAATGTTTGAATTTCATCAACTAAAGATGAAATGCTGTTGTTCTTATAAATTGTTTTCATAGCATAGAGACAATCTTCAAAATTACCTACTTGACAAGAAGAACATTGCTGAAACCTCTGGTTTTTACAAGCAGAAGAAAGTTCTTTCATTTTCGAATTTGCATGATAAATATAGTTGAATAAATACCATTTTCCATTGCAAATCAGTTTTAGATCGTCAATTGATACACCAATCGTGTCATTCGCAAAGACTTGTAACGCTTCTTTTTTAGGTAGGATTTGGGAAAGCAAACGCTGTTGCGCTTTATATTCGACGACTCCCCGGCCATTGTGATGCTCGCTATACCCAATTTCCGCTTCGTATTTCGTATCACAAGCATTGCGTAATGCTTCTAGAGAAATCCAATAAAGATTATCGAAAGTAGCATGAATATTATCTATGAGCAGGTCTACAACTGTTTGAGGAATATCATTTTCAGAAACGTAAGTCAATCTCGCAAGTAATTTTTTGAGGTTATGACTTGTAGCAAAATAAGTTTCTATGGAATAATATTTTAGTATAAAAATACCTTTTAATGTTCGGTAATTGATTTCAGTTTCTTGTAAAGGTCGATAAGGTCGAGCATCACGGTCGATAATTCCTAGGATGTACTGAATATTTTGAGGACGTTCCTCTATTTTTTTTTGTAAGTATGCAATACATTTGATCACATTATCACAACCCGCTCCGTAGTTCTCGAACTCATTTACTTGATAAACGGAAGCATTTGTAGTCGTCTCATGTAGAATAGCTCGGTAGATTTGGTGGTCGTCCTTACCTTCTACAATGATGACAGGTTCCCTGTTCATAATAGCTTGTGCTACAATGTCATTTAAGTCACGCTTGAATTGCATAAATGGAGGTTAAACTAATTCTACTAAATATTGAGTATTACGATTGGCAATAGATGGACTGTGGGTAGCCGCTATGATTTGAGAATTTGGAGATAACTCGCTTAGTAAGGGGAGTAATTCACGTTGCCATTTCATACTCAAGGAAATCTCTGGCTCATCTATCAAATAAAAATCTCGTCCTCTATTGATAATCAAAAACAAAGTCAAGAAGGAAAGGAGATGTCGTTCACCGCTAGATAAGTCATCCAATTCATGCCTTCGCCCTCTAGGCAAAGCTATATAAGCTTCTTCTGAGTTGACAACAAGCTTTTTATCGCCATACAAATGGTCATTAAACATTTCCATTAATTTAGTGATGGATTTTAGCTCAATGTTGTCTTCCTCTGCTTTGTCAAGCATATTAACAAGTAATGCTCGGAGAATTCTGCTGTTGGGAATAGGACTTTCTCTTGGATTTTCATCTTTTAATAAGCGATCAAGCAAGGTACGAAGTTGTGATGGGTCAGATTGCTCAACGGCTTTCTTTAAAAAGTCTTTTCTTTGCTCAAATTTCGACCAAAAATTGTCAGGTAAATTGTAGGGTTTGTTGTCATAAACAGCGTTAGCGATAGTATTAAAATAGGCATCTTTCACCTTTTTTGAAATCGCATCTTGACCTTTATTGTATTGACTGATTATAGCCCTTTTTAATTGGGTAGTAGTAGTGAATGGTTTCTTTAAATGATGATTATCATGGTTGGATATTTTTATATTTCCTTGGTCTAGTTCGTATTTATTTAGCATGGAGTCTGACGGTGTTAGTTTTGTCGTGAAAAATTCCCCCCCTTTATAGTTTTCTGGTATTCCCCTGTGTATCCCAAATAGAATTGATTTGGAATTGCTTAATTTTCCTGCATTTATTCCCCAATTAGTATTTTCTTTTCCTATGATAATTTTATTGAAAATAACCTCTCCCTTTGCTTCAAATTCTATCTCAACCTCTTGAATATTTTCCTTCTTCAAAATCTCTTCATCCTGTTTAAATATCCCATGCAAAACACGTAAAAGAGTAGTTTTTCCACAACCATTTTCACCATAAACAACGCTAATCGGCGTTTTAGAGAATTCCAAATCGACAATTCTTTCAGGATCTTTAAAACCTTTAATATGTATTCTGTTTAGTCGCATTCTACTGTTTTGCTGCAAATATACAGGTTATTTTATTGAAATGCCAGTGCTTGAACAACAAAATGGAATTATTCCATATTACTGTTGTTTTAGGGTGTCAAATAGCATTCCTCGATTTTCCCCTTTCCATCTTCAATCCAACACAAGTTTCCCCTCCTCACTAGCATAGTCCCAAGCCTTTTTTCCAATATCATCCTTTGTTGCTTGATTTGCTCCTGCTTGGATTAAAAAGCGTAAGGCCTCCAATTTATTTTCCTTACTAGCATAAATCAAGGGCGTCCGATTGCGGTCTAATTTTCCTTCTAGACCGAAATCGGTATCGTAAACTAGAAAACGAAGAGCCTTTATATTTTCGGAATCAATAGCATACTGAACGGCTAATCTTTGGTTCTGCTTGGTAAGGACGAAATTCGCTTTGTTTTTTAATAAGGAATTGACATTGAAAGTGTTATTTGATTCTAGCGCAGTGACGAACTGCTCTCCATTTTCCATTTTTTTGGTAAAAGAAACTTGGCTCTCCTCTGCCGTCATTGCTCCTTGTGTACGTAAATATTCCACGATTTCAGGCGTACTCCGCTTTTGCGCATATTCCATCACATTGCGGTCAAAATAGCCGATAGCATTCACATTAGCATTGCTTTCTACTAGTAATTTTACCAGTTGCAAATCCTTCTTTACCACTGCTTTGACTAGAGGAGGCTCCGTGAAATAACAGTTTTGTTCAACATTTGCCCCTTTACTGACCAAGTAATAAATCAATTCATAATCCTTGTTATAAACCGCTTCGCAGAGGTAAGAATCATGACGATTATCGACGGCATTAATGTCAGCGCCATTTTCAATAATGTACTTGATGGTTGTTGCTTCTTCAGTGTCAGGCCGTTGTCCTTGGTCATCCAACGTATTGATGTTTGCCCCTTTGCTTTGCAAATAGCGTATCATTTCTATATCGTCTTCTTCAATGGCCTCAAACATAGCGGTTTGGCCTCGTCCCCTAGCATTAGGATCCGCTCCACGGTCGATAAACAAGCGGTAGGTATCAAAAGGTTTATAAGGTTTGGAGAAAACACCAAGGAGAATTTGGAACGCCGTTTCGCCATTATTCGTCCTAGCATGGATATCTGCACCTCTATCTATCAATTTCTTTAGGAGGCTTTTATCAAAAATCGAAGCCGCTTTCATCAAAGGAGTAAAACCGTTATTATCAGCATGATTAATCGATGCATTTTTAGATAATAAAAGATCGACCGTTTCCTTATTTTTCTTTTTTATGGAATAAAAAAGTGCTGTTTGCCCCTTCGAATTCATTTGATTTACCTTAGCACCGTTACTTAATAAGTAGTTCGCCAAGTCTAAATTACCGCTACTAGCAGCCATCATTAAAGCCGTCTCACTTTGGTTAGAAACGGAGTTAATGTCTTGGCCTAATTGAAGAATACAATATTGTGCAATACGCAATTTTCCTTGTTCACAGGCTTGTAAAAAGAGATTTTTTCCATCTTCATCGACATGATATTGATTCGCGCCTTTCTTCAACGTATATTTGAAAGCTGTCAAATCACCAGATTTAAGGATTATTTGGCAAGCAGCATTTGGCTCAGCGCCATTATCTAAATAATATTGAATTAAAGATGTTCTTTGAGCATAAATAGCAATTTTAATGGCGTAATTAACGTCAACACCATTTTGTACCAAGTACTTCGCTGTTTCTAAATGCCCATTTTGAGTGGCTAAATCAATAGCACAAACCCGTTTTTTAAAGAAAATCATCCGACTACGTTTCTCCTCATGATTGACATCTGCACCATTCGTTATTAAGTACTTAACCATCGTCAATTGACCCTCTTCGGCTGCTTTCACAATTCCGTCATTAGGTGAATGCCCTTTTTCTAAGAAAATACGGACGATTTCGATTTTTCCTTTGGAAGCCGCTTCCCCTAGTGCCCATTTACTTTCTGCTCCTTGCTCTAGTAGATATCGCACTATTTCAGGGCTATTTACTTTCACCGCAGTGAAA
>JAHDHB010000063.1:18096-18529 GCA_020631545.1 Saprospiraceae bacterium
TGAAAAGGGGAGAAGTCGGCCAAAAATCTCCTTCATTTACATCAGCTCCTTGCCCTACTAACTGCTTGACCAAAGTTAAGTTTCTATTTTTAATGGCGTCAGTTAAAGGAGTGCCGTCGCGCTGGGCAAAAGCTTGATAGGGAAGTAAAAGTATGATAATCAGGCTTAAAGTAAAATAAACTCTGGTCTTTATGGGTAAGTTTATCATAGCAGTAATTTCTATTTCCTAGGATTCTTGAAAGGAATGTATGCAAAAATCTGGCCTTTTGTTCGCCACTAGCTAACCTAAAAAAATAGTTATCGTGAAATTAGAAATGGTCTATTAGCACTTATTTTCTAGCCAATTCTGGATAAAGTTCTTCCAGCTTAAACTTAATTAGTCCAGCATGAGAAAGCGGTTTAGCGCCATTTTCAACATCACAATTCGTCTCAT
>JAHDHB010000649.1 GCA_020631545.1 Saprospiraceae bacterium
AGCACACCAGCACAAAAATTCATCGTCACTCAATAGGATGATAGATAAGAGTTAATAGTTAGGAGTTAAGAGTTAGGAGTTAGGAGTTAGGAGGAGACCAGTGGCTTGAGCTCCCAAAAAAATAAACGATGTCGAATGCAGTAATCGCCCCAAATTAGTTAATCATTTAGCATTTTTTGCAATAATTTAACTCTTTGTTTTTTAGGGTTTTGAAATAGACATCGTTAGAAGTTAGAAATTGACCCCACTACGTCCAAACGATAACTCCTAACTCTTCACTCCTAACTCTTAACTTAAATAAACTTACTGTTTTGTTATAAATTTAGTTTTTACACTAGTTGTTTGAACGGGTAGCGAAAAGTCGCTACCCGTTTTCTTTGTCTTCGAAGGAAATATCGACATAACGGATTGACTTTTCGAAGAAAATTCAAAAAAGTCTGTTCTTCTACGCTCTACTTTCTACCCTCTACAAAACCGTACTTACTTGAAATCCTTAAATACGCGATCCAAACTATCAACGATTTGCGCCACGTTCTTTTCATTAATCACCATGGGCGGTTTGAATTTAATGACATTATGAAGAGGGCCATCGGTGCTAAGGAGAATTCCACGGTTTTTCATCATCTCCACAACTTTCGACGCTTCGACGTCTGCCGGCTCCAATGTTTCATGATTTCGAACCAACTCAAGCCCAAGGAATAAGCCCATCCCTCGAACATCACCGATAAGCGTATGTTTGTCTTTCAATAAATTCCATTCATTTAGCAGTAAATTACCCATCTTTAAAGCATTAGCTTGAAGACTTTCCGTTTCGATTACCTCTAAAACGGCTTTTCCAACCTCGCAAGAAACAGGATTCCCACCAAAAGAGCTGAAGTACTCCATCCCATTGTTAAAAGAAGCTGCAATAGATTTCTTAGTAACGACGGCAGCCATCGGATGGCCATTGCCAATAGGTTTTCCTAGGACAACAATATCTGGCACAACGCCTTGGGTTTCAAATCCCCAATATTGATGACCTACACGGCCAAAACCGACTTGTACTTCGTCAGCTACACAAAGCCCGCCTGCTTGGCGGATGTGTCGGTAGACTTCTTTAAGGTATCCTTCGGGTAGTACTAATTGCCCTCCACACCCTAGCAGCGATTCACAGAAAAAAGCAGCGATTTTTCGTTCTTTTTGATGAACCTCCTTGACAATTCTTCCAACCTCTGCACCATACAGCGCTCCAAGGGTAGGGAAAAGTGCTTGGCTTCCTATCTTTCTCCAATGCTCCCCAACAGCTTCATGCCTTCCCCGATAGGCATCTGGAACAGGCACCTTATGTACCCAAGGCCGCTGAGCAAAACCTCCTTTTCCTTCAAACTTATAAGGACTGATGGAAATACAGTTAGAAGTATTTCCATGATAAGCACCATCCGCTACGAAAATGTCTTCATGTCCCGTATGCGTTCGAGCTATTCTAAGCGCTAGTTCTGTAGCTTCACTCCCCGAATTCACAAAAAATACAGTATCTAAGGCATCCGGAAGAGTAGCAGAAAGTCGTTCGGCATACTCATGAAGACTATCATAAAGGTAGCGCGTATTGGTATTGAGTAGTGCAATTTGGCGTTGCGCAGCTCGCACCACTTTAGGGTGGCAATGACCTACGTGGCAAATATTATTCACACCATCTAAGAAGGTATTCCCTTTGTCATCATATAAATATTGCAGACTACCTTTCGTTATTTTCAAAGGAGAATGATAGCTTACGCTTAATGCAGGGCTGATATGACGGTGTCGTGCTTGTAATTCTTCTTCGTAAGATTCTTTTGAAGGAAAGTCAAAACCACAAGCCTTTTTGATGGTATGTTCAAATTGGACAGGATTAATGGCGTGTAATTTATAGAGCAAAGCCCAACCAGGTTTTTCACTGATAGAAATGTATTCATTATCAGGATCCTGCGCTCTCGAATAAGCCGCCATCACCACACTCGTAAAAATGCGTCCTCCAATCAGATAATACAATAATTCTAATTCCTCCTCTTTCAAAGGAAATTCTTGGTGATAGGCTTTTATCAGTACCGCCGAACTTTGAAGAACATCTTCTTGATGTTGAAGTAGATAAGCAAGAGAAATCGCTAATTCATTGATGAGTGGCGTGTAGCAAACATCCCCAAAGTCAATCAATCCTGAAATCTTACCATTCTTTACAAGGAGGTTGTAGTCATTAGCATCGCCATGAATGGCGCTTTGGCGTAAGTGCCTCAATTTTGGAAAAACGAGCGTCTCAAACTGAAGAATAAAATAATCTGCTAGACGGCGCTTGTCAGGATTGCTGACATAACTCAAGTAGTCCTTGATATACAGAGCATTCTTTAAATCCCATTCCGAATCCCATGCTCGTAAGGCAAGATGATTGACGCCTTGGAGGCATTGATTCATTCTTCCTAGAAAATGCCCCGTATTTCGTAGTAAATCCAAGGAACTTGGAACGTTGGCAAAACACTCTCCTTCTACAAATGTGAGTAGCCGAGTAAGATAAGGAGCCCCATCTTTGCCTAGGATGTTTATGATTTCCTTTCCTTCCTTATCCAACACAATACGAGGAAAAAGATCCGAAATCTGGCTGTCTTTGCCCAGTACCTTAAACATTAAATGTTGTGCTTCGATATGAGCAGGATCTTGCTCTTTATGCGCAATTTTTAAGACGTGTTTTTCCCCAGAAGCCCCATAAATTAAGAAGTTCAAGTCTATATAACTGACAAGACGTTTTATTTTTACAACGGAAACACTATAGTTTTTTAAGACTATTTGCTTGATTTCTTCTTCCTTAAATGTAGGTGGTGTTAGACTTTCCATCTAATGAATATAGATAAACAGTAGGGGAAGGCAAAAAAACTTATAGAGAATAGTACCTAAACTGTCGCAGTAGGCCAGTTTAGGGGAGGTTTTCTTTTATCAAGGCCTATTGGAGGGTGATTT
>JAHDHB010000650.1 GCA_020631545.1 Saprospiraceae bacterium
TTTTTCTATTTCTCCCCTCTAACTTCTACTACCCCATAAAAAGCAATCAATCAGAGCAATACTTATGATTTTTTAAATTATTCCAGACTAATTTCGTTTTATTTCTACAAAAAACGCGTTAAGCTAGTGTTAAGGATATGGAGAAGAACGAAAAACATTGTATATTTACACGATTCGAAAAATGAACTTACATGACGAGGTATAAAACGCTTTAAAAAAGTGCAGTTTTAGTTCGTCAAAGTAGCTACTAATTTTCACAAATTTCAACAATGAGATTTTACACTACCCTAGCAGCACTAGTGTGCTTTGCTTTTTTAAATTTTCAGTGCGGAGATGGCTTGAGTGACTACGAAGGAACCGTCATCAAAGGAAATATTGAAGGTGCATCTAATTTACAGGTTTACTTGGATAAAATGATGCTAAACAACACCGCTAATATTATCGATAAAACAGAAATTGATGGCAGCGGTAAGTTTACGCTAAAAATCGAAAATCCAGAAGATGTCGTTTATCGATTAAGGATTGGTGCAAAATCAACTATGGTTTTGGCGAATGCTGATGATAAAGTTATTGAATTAAAAGGGAGTATCGACAATTTTCAGAATTTCGGCTATGAGCTTACAGCTTCTAAAGATGCTGCTGAGTTTAAAGATATGATGTCGAAAACCACTACGGGTGCAATGCCTCAACCACAGCTCCTTCAGTTTATTAATAGCACTAGTAATCCCTTGTCTGCTTTATTTGCAGCTTTGGTAGGACGTCTTAATCCAGAGCAAAGTTTAGAGGTTTTCAAAAAAATCAATACTGATTTAACTGCAAAAAATCCCGATTCTCCTTATGCTAAAGATTTGGGAAATATCATCGCTCAAACGCAGTTTAAGCTTAGCCAACAGAAAATACGAGTAGGCGAAGCTGCTCCTGATATCAACGAAGCAGATCCTAATGGAAAAAATATTGCCTTATCTTCTTTAAAAGGTAGTGTCGTACTCGTTGATTTTTGGGCTAGCTGGTGTCGTCCTTGTCGCTTCAACAATCCAAAATTGGTTGCTCTTCACAACAAATACAAGGACAAAGGTTTCAAAGTCTACAGTGTTTCCTTAGATAAAGACACTCAAAAAGAGCGTTGGAAGCAAGCCATTAAAGATGATAAATTAGATTGGCCTTACCATGTTAGCGACCTGAAGGGTTGGGCATGTGTGCCTGCCAAAGCTTATGGTGTCCGCAGTATTCCTCAAACGTTCTTACTAGACAAAGAAGGAAAAATTGCTGCTATCAATCCTAGAGGTGAAGCGCTAGAGCAAGAAGTAGCAAAACTCCTAGGAGGTAGCTAGGCATTCAAGATTAAATTTTATACTACACTTATAGATAAAAGAGCCTTGCAAATGGAAGTTTGCAAGGCTCTTTTTATTCTACTTGACTATTTTGTCTTGAAAATCAAGCAAAAAAAGCCAACATTAAAATTGTCATAAAATACACTATTCCTTTGTGTCTTTGTGGCAATAATTTACGCAAATCCCATGGCTAATAGCGTAGCCGTTTTGAGCCTAATATGATTTAAAATTCACCAGTCGGACAAATCCAACGTAACTTCTAATTTCCTTTATATCCCAATGCACGGGCTTTCTGCATCATTTGTTGTGCTTCTGCCTCTCGACCTAAGCTTCTCAGGCATTTTGAAGCTTTGACAAAAGCATTAGGGTTTTGTGGACTTCCAGCAATGACTCGATTAAAATCTTCTAGCGCTTTCGCAAAATTATTCCCTAGTAAATAAGCACTTCCTCGATTCATGTACAAAGAAACTTCCTTTGGACGCATTTGTATTATTCTATTATAATCATTTATTGCTTTTTGAAAATCACCTGACTCCAAGTAAACCCTTCCACGATTGGGCAAGATAGCAGCTTGGCTCGCTCCTAGCTGTTCCGCCTTATTGAAATCGGCTAGGGCTTGTTGATAGCGTTTAGTTTGTGCAAATACTATGGCTCTATTTAAATAAGTACCTGGTTCCTTATCATTTTTTTGGATAGCTTTATTATAATTCGTCATAGCAAGCTCAAATTTGCCCATAGAAGCATAGGTATTTCCTAAAGAAGAAAGTAAACCAGCATCGTTTGGACTTATTTGAATCGCTATTTGAAAATCTTTTAAAGCTTCATCCATTTTGCCTGTTGCTGCGCGAAAATTTCCCCTATTTTTGTACGGTACACTTTCTCTGAACTTATACAAATCAATGACCTGTGTCCAAAGCGTATCGCTATTCTTCCAAACCTTACATTGCTCGAAAGTTAGGTAGCCCATACCAAAAATTAGAATAGCTGATAGCCCTAACAAAATATATTTAAGATTCGGTTTATTCTTCCATAGGTAATTCAGCCCCATTCCTAGCGGAAAGGCTAAACCAATATAGGGCAAATAGGTATACCGTTCCGCCATAATTGCATTCCCAACAGAAAGAAA
Organism: Saprospiraceae bacterium; assembly: GCA_020631545.1. Lineage (GTDB taxonomy): Bacteria > Bacteroidota > Bacteroidia > Chitinophagales > Saprospiraceae > JAHDHB01. The sequence goes on from JAHDHB010000650.1 coordinate 2,458, forward strand.
TTGTAGAACAAAAACAACAGTAAATAAGTAAAATCCCATTCCAAACAGTAAAACTTTGGTTTTCCGAACCGACCAAAGAACAAATCCAAGAGTTAATAACGCTAATAAAGGTGCGACATAATAGATAGTTGGTAAATACCCTGCCCCATCAAGACTCGGATAAGGATGGAAAGTTGCAAAATTCATCGGAACAAAAAGCTTTGCGATATAGAGGACGAACCCATAGGCTGCAAACATTATCCGTTGAATAAACGTAAAGGTTTCCACGTCTCCCAAAGCGCCCCCCTTGTCTTGCATATTCACAGCTAACAATCCGAAAATCAAAGACATAGCAAAGAAAGGCACTTTCTCTAACAAGACAGATTTCTCCCATTTTCGATCTTCCCAATAATCGACTAAGAACAAAACAAGCGGAAAAACAACGGCCATTGCTTTAGATAAAGTGGAAAGTAAAAAACAAATACAGGCAACTACTAACCATTTTTTATGTGCTTGACGTACATAACG
>JAHDHB010000064.1 GCA_020631545.1 Saprospiraceae bacterium
CACTTACGCCAGGAATACCTGTACGGATAAAAGCACAATCCGCCATACTGATCATGACTACAGGAATAGTAACGGAACCACCAACGGCACCTGGCGCCATTCCTGTAGGTGGCCCAGTAACGTTATTACAAATAACTACAGCAATAGCTCCTTCGTCTTCTGCGGCTAAAGCTTTAAAACCAAACTCGCAAGCACCACGGTCTATCAAGGCTATTTTACCATCAATATCAGCACCATTTACAATAGCTTCACAAGCATCTGTAGTTGTTCCTGTGGCATCATCTACCTCTACTAGGTCTCCTACAAGAGGCGTAGTAGAAAGAGGACCACCGAATCCAGCTGTTACCATAGGGTAAAGTCCCGCAGCGCCTTGAGGTGTAAGTACTTCAAGACTATCAGAACCAGAACCTGTAGGCAAAGGATCACTTGTCCATAAATACATCTGCATACGAGCTGAACTTCCATCATCATCTGTACCAAAATTGGCATTATTCGTACCACTTCCGTCCATGGCTTCTGCTCTCACATGATCGCCTCCTATAGCACCATTTCCATAGTTGTTTACTTGAAAATTACCTGCTGCTTCATCAAAACCATAGTTGTACCAAACATCGTGCATCAAATTAGACCAATAGAATAAATTGGTAACGGCAGCATCAATGTATGTATAAGGTTGGTTGCTAGCTAAATTCAAGGGGAAATCAAAATCAAGGGTAGCTCCACCGTCAGGTTGGTCACCATTGGATTGGTTATTATCAAAAATGTCGTGGTAAGCATCTACATTATTTCCTCTAGTGATGGTAAATTCGGCACCAGGTACCCCATCCGTATCATGCCAGCCAAAAGGTGAAACGTTATAATCAGCAGGATCGGTTACAATAGAACGAGGCCCGTGATTTGGACTTTCGATTGGCATCGCAAAAACATTGTATGTATTTGCTGAATTCGTTTTTGCACTAGTCGTAGTGTTCGCTCTAGTAGCAGTTTTTGCTTGATGCTGAATGTTTTTAGCTTGATGCTCAGAACAATTATGTTCTGCACCACCAAATTCACAATGAAGCACTTGATTAAATTTATCTAATAACTGCCCCGTTTGTGCATCAATACGGACATTCCACCAGTTTTGAGCGTCAAGCGTATAAAATTTTACATTCCAAGCCAAACGAACATCTTTATTCTCTAAGGGTTGGTAGACCAATTTTACAGGAATAGGCTCTAGGGCAAATCCTGCATTGTCAAAAATAATATGCTGGTTGCTTACTTTTTCTTTAACAAGAAGAGAAGCATCATTGTCAGGCAATCCCAATCCTCGCATAGCTGCTTCAACAGCTTGGGCAGGTGTAATACTTGGGCTAGTGGTATTTACACGCTGACTAAGATTAGGTACAAAACGGTTTCCCATATTCAACACCTTCATATCAGGAAGGATATTGATGTTGAGAATAGCATTGTACACTTCTATTCCTTGATGCGTTTGCTTCAGGTAGATGTGTGTAACACCATTATGTTTACTGCTGTACTGATCAGAGATTACGTGATTTTGGAGGTCGGATAGTGTAAGTTGTAGTTCTTCTCGGTTTTGCTCGAGATGCCTTAAAGCCACATCGTATGGCTTAATGGCTTGCCCCAAAGAAAATAATGGTAGGAACAAAGCCACAAACAACGTCGTACACAAACCCTTAAACGATAAATTGGTAGTCATATCAGGTATTGTTACAGATTAATAATGAATGAGGCCAAAGATAACCAAAAGGGCTAAAATATAAATTTAAAATTTGTCATATTTTCGAAATAATGTCATGACGATGACGCTTTTTTGAGCAGTGAAGTAAGTAAAACTTATGCTGTAAGACCATTTTTATGAAAAAGGTTTAGAGGAAAGAAAACTGTTTGTTATCTTACAAAAGCCTATAAGGATAATAAGCTGATTTAAAATGCTTTGTTATATTAAAACGCCGCACCTATAAAAATAGATGCGGCGTTTTGGTCTTGTTGTTTTTTTATAAAGCCTTAATCCACCACTAATTTTTGGCTTACTTGGCCTTCATCAGTTTGAAGGCGAATCATATAAATACCGGCACTGAGGTCAGAAACGTCTAAGGTTAACCTATTTTTCGTATTTTGGATAGATTGGTTTTTCAGTTCTCTACCATCTATAGCCAAAATACTGAGTTGAGCTATTCCTTTAAACTCGCCAGATAATTGAATATTGACCTCCTCCTTAGCAGGATTAGGGAATACATTTAAGCCGAAATTCGGAGTATTAAACTCTTCGTTGGCTACTTCTATACCTTTGTAAACAATCGTTCCAATATCAGGTGTAGCAACACAAGCACTAATACTTTCATTGCTAGTAATACAAGCTTCCTCTCCAGGTATGGTGAACAGGTCAACATATTGTACATCATCTACAAACCAACCTACACCAGGCGTATTGGCATCACTGACCATTCGGAAACGGAAGAAACCATCACTACCGATGAAACTAGTCATGTCTACAACCGTTTCTACATAGCCACCACTTGCCCCAGTAAATGCACTACTACCTGATGCGAGCAAAGAATTGGTAATTTCGATAGGATATCCATTTCTAACCATATTATCTCCTAGGTCATTCCAAGCAAAAGTTTCATCTTGAAACTCCACAACACCTCCATCCCAAGCACGTTCTGTATCATAATAATGTTGGAAAATCAAGGCTGGACGAGTTCCACTAATGGAGAAAAAGTCAAAGGTTTGAAGTTGCTGGTCACTTTCAACAGCAGGATCAGAAGCATACATAGCATTCGTTCCACCAAAGGGATTTCCTGCATCAATGATCCATTCGTTTCCACTAGAATTCCCATCGACTACAGTCCAATTTGCCAATCCATTTTCAAAATCATCCGAAAAGTTTACAGTTGTATAAGAACCATTATCAGGATCAACCTTGAAGGACAGCATTAGCTCTTCATCATCTACTAAATCTCCAATCGTCCAAGTGATGACAGATGCACTAACTGTACCGCCCATCGTAATAGAACCCGGTACAAGTGTAGTTCCCGCAGGGATTTCGTCCGTTACAACGACGCCAGTAAGGTCTTGGCCTGAATCATTGATAACTTCAATATTGTACACGATATCTTCATCCGTAGTCACGCTAGCTGTAGCTGTTTTTCTGATTTTCAATTCCTCCGTGCAATCTTCTGGAGTCGTAAAATCAATTATACCATCATTTCTATCGTTAGAGCTTCCTTGGTCAGCATAAATACCTAAACCTCTACGAGCAAAAGTTTCCCAAATTAGACATTGATTTGCACCACCATTATTAATACTATCTGCTGCTAAGATCGCATCCCTAGCATCAACGAAGCCCGGAGAACACCCCTGCATTTTTAAACCATCAATAACCAATTGGATAGCCAAATTATTCCCTCCTGTTCCATTGTAAAGATCATTGTCATAACCATACTGGTCAATCATATTCCAAAATAAATCCCAAAGGGTAACCGCCATGACTTCTCCTAGAGGATGCGGTACCGTTGTTCCTTTTATGTCATCATAATCTTGGTCATTAATTGCTAGATCCGTACTATACCGTTGGCGTCGAATACCACCTCCTGTAGGATCCGTTCGTTCTACATAAGTACCGATTCCTCTTGGATCCGCGCCTGTATCACCAGCTTCAACCGTTAGAACTAAAGCGAAAAAATCACTCCATCCTTCTCCTGCTTGCTCATCATTGTTTAAACAACTAGAGGTAGGGCCTCCAGAAAGACGATTTGAAATTCCATGTCCATATTCATGCACAATAATACCATTATCAAAATCCCCATCATAATCCCTAGGGCCACTAGCAGGATTGACAAAAGTAACCGTAACCGGTTCCGTTGCCATGATCATTTTTATGGCATTACAATCATCTAAAGAAAGCGATAATAGAGGAATCGTAACTTGCGCGCCTACGGCTCCTGGCGCCATTCCTGGTGCTCCTGGAGTTACATTATTGCAAATAACAACCCCGATAGCCCCTTCGTTTTCAGCGGCTAATGACTTGAATCCAAATTCGCAATCTCCACGGTCAATTACCGCAATTTTACCGACCAAGTCCGCACCATTTACAATAGGGTCACAAGCATCTGTAACCGTCCCTACTCCATCATCGACCAAGACCAATTCTCCTGTAGTAGGCGTCGTACTAATTTGCTCACCAAAAGAAGCTGTACCAGAAGTATAACTCCCTGCAATGCTTGCAGGAGAATCTACATAAAACAATGGTAAAACCGCTCCAGCTTGATCCCATAGATACATTTGCATTCTACCATTCGTCCCATCTGTTCCTGAGAAGAAGTTGGCATTGTTTCTTACCAATGTATCCAAGGCATCATCTTGAGCCTCAGCCAATACTTCATCTGAACCAAATCCACTAGTACCTGGCTTATTCACTGCTTGGAAATTTCCACTTTCCTCATCAAAACCATAGTTGTAGAAAACATCATGGACATAATTGTTCCAGAAAAACAAATTTACCACAGCAGCATCAACATAGACATCAGGTTCATCTGCTTGGTTGAAAGGGAAATCAAACATAAGGGCAGCACCACCGTCCGGCTCATCTCCAGAAGAAAAACCATTCCCCGCTCTATCTTGGTAAGCATGAACGTTATTTCCTCTGGTAATGGTATAATTATTTGTATTATCACTATGCCATCCCCAAGGAGAAGCATTTGCATCTCCAGTTGTTGTAACCATACTCACTGCACCATGGCTAGGACTTTCTAATGGTGGTGCAAAGACCGTGTATGTATTGTCAACATTAGTTTTTCCAAAATTTTTGGCTGTAATTGCAGTTTGTTTTACAGTGCTTCTCTTTATTGAGGGTTTATGGGTATGCTGACTTGTCTTACTACAATGTTCTACACGATTACCAAAACTACAATGAATGACTTCGTCTTTTTTTACAAGGATTTCGCCCGTTTGTGCATCTAAACGCATGCTCCAAGCATTCTGCCCATCAAGCATATAAACAAAAACATTCCAAGCTAATCGCACACTACCATCAGTCATGGGCTGATATACCAACTCCGTCAAAATGGGCTCTAAGGCAATGTTATTTTTGCTATAAACTACATGATTATCATTGATTTTCTGTTTGACCGCCAGATTATTAGGCAAGTCAATGTTCAAATGACGTGCAGCCGCTTCTAGAGCGCCCATAGAATTGAGACTAGGGCTAGGAGCATTCACTTTACTAGCAACATCTGAAATAAATTTATTGTTTAAGTACAATACCTTCCCTGCATTAGTTACATTAGAAGTAATCATAGCATTATGAATTTTAATGCCTTGATACTGCTGAACCATGTAAATATGAGTAACGCCATTATGCTTCGAGGTATATTGGTCGGTAATGACCCAATCACTGATATCTTCAGCGGTGAGATTGAGGCTTTTCTTGTTTTGTTCAAGATAGCGTAAAGTAACATCCAAAGGGCTTTGAGATTGCGCAAACGCAGACTGAATGCCTAGGAGAAGCAGGAAGAAAGGGATAGAAAACTTCATAAATTTCATAGTCAATAAGTAATGTTTAGTTTGTTGTTGACAAATACTAAAGTTCTAGCAGGAAAGTATTGGAATTGAGGTTATTGGTCGATAAGAAGAAGTTTGATCGTTGTGTTCATTTGTTATGAAAAGCCCACTACATCAGTACTTCATTGGATAAAAATAGGAAAAAATCTACATTAGATGCCTATCTGTGAGGAGGTATTCTATCTTCTTACATTTTGTAGACAATAGGTTAGGGATTAAAATAGTAGGCAATTTAACTGAATCTCAAATTGTTACCTTGGAATTGTTCTTTTTAAGACAATTATCTATTTTTTAAAACATTCTTCAAGTATAAATTGCTATCGCTTGAAAAGACAATCAAATAATATTCTCAACGAATTCCACGGTTCGGTTCTCACTCCAATGAGCCTTATCTTCGCTTAATAACGTAAAACCCACATGTCCACCATATTGTGGTGTTTCTAAATGAACGAAATGGCTGTTTTTACAAAAATCGAAGGGATAACATTCTTTAGGGAGAAAAGGATCATCCAAGGCATTGAGAATCAAGGTAGGAATCTGAATATCTTTCAAAAAATGCTTTGAACTACATTTTCGCCAATAATCTTCGGCACTACTAAAACCATGAACAGGAGCCGTAAATAAGCCATCAAAATCCTTAAAGCTTTTAGCTTTTTTGAAGGGGGTAAAATCGATGTCATGTCCTGCATTGACTTTGTCTTCTACTTTTTTAGTAAGTTTTATAAGAAAACGCTTGAGGTAGAACCAATTACTAGGCCGAGAGAGGTGAGCCGCGCCCTTTTCTAAATCACAAGGTACTGAGATAGCTACAGCTTTTTGTATAGCAGCGGGTGTGTTAACTCCTTGCTCTCCAAGGTATTTCAAAACTAAGTTACCTCCTAAGCTGAACCCGACCAAGGCGATTTGCTCATAGTCATACTCGTTTAAAACATGGACAATCAAGGTTTCTAAATCTTCCGTAAATCCACTATGATAGGCTTTTAATAAGCGGTTAGGCTCACCACTACAACCACGGAAATTCATGGCGACTGCATCCCAATGCTCTCTTAAAAAAACACGAGCCATTCCCTTGATATAGGAACCTTCCGAGCTGCCTTCTAAACCGTGGCAAAGCACGACAAGCTTACGATTTCCTTGCTGGAGCCAATCAATATCAAAGAAATCACCATCGGGCGTGGTAATTCTTTCTCGTTGGTAGTCAATCCCCTTTACCTTCCTAAAGAGTGAAGGATAAATGGTATTCAAATGTCCATTTTTGAAAGGAAAAGGAGGGTGGTAATTGGATTGCTGGATCAGTGGCATGAAAAGGAAAAGAAAGCGAAAAAATAGATTTGGCAAAGGACTGTTAAGAAATAAGATTTACATTTGATTGGAAGAGTTTGTAACCTTTATTTCTTAACGACGCCTAAATGAATGAAGGCCACTCCAAAAAAGTTTCATTAAAAAAATGATTTATGATTTGCTTCCTTAGGATGTAAATCACACTTTTTGGAGTAGCCCCTTAATGACACAAAAGAACTACTTGGATTCTGTAGCCTTTTTTATAGCATCAGCTCCCTTCTCGGCAGCATCTTTAACTTTCTCAGCGGCATCCTTCGCTTTTTGCGCAGCGTCAGCAGCATTCGCTTTGATTTGAGGAATAGCATTCATTGGTGCAGCAGCAATATCTTGAAAATCAATAAGCTCAATATCAAAAGCAAGGATAGAGTTTGCAGGAATAGAACGTCCTACAGCTCTAGGACCATAAGCAAGGCTAGAAGGAATATAAAAGGTTCCCTTGCCTCCTTTTTTTAGTAAAGGAATACCTTCTCCCCAGCCTTTAATAACGCCATTTAATTGAAAATTAAGTGGTTGACCTCGGTCTACTGAAGAGTCAAATTTAGTTCCATCTAGTAAGGTACCGGTATAGTGCGCTTGAATTTTTGAAGTTGCCGATGGATGCTCCCCAGTTCCTTCTTTTTCAATAACATAATAGATGCCTGATTCCGTGTGTTGGGCATCTTTGATTCCCTTAGTCGTTAGATGCTCAATAATGAGTCCATTGTCAATAGCATCTTGGCTGCCTTCTTTGAAGGATAGAGGCTCATAACTACTAGAACCACAAGAGCTAAATAAAAAACTAGCAACTAAGCAATAGAAAAGCAATTGTTTCATAAAAAATGTTTGGTTTTGTGTTTATTACCAAATTAAGCATGTCTAGTTTAACTTTTCATCAAATAAACAGCTTTTGTTGTTGTCAAATATAATACAATACCCCAATCATAAGGAGTACAAAATCCAATATCATAAAACGATAAAAAATGATATTCAAGCTCTAACTACGTCAAACTGAATACCATAAAATCTGCCTTTATCCTCTAAGCAGGTCTCCTTCTTAACATGATTAAGCCAACAGTCATTTTCCCACTTCACTCTATTTCTTCGTTCCTACCGCTGTAATCAAGTTTCCTAGCAGTTTGGCACGGTCAAAGAAGATAACATAATTTTACACGCTTGAAATTTAGCCTTTTACTAAAGGCTCCTTTACTTTCAAAAAATAATACGAAAATTAGTTGCGCAAGATACTTAATTACGGCAATATTTTTAAAAAAATAAACCAAGATTAATTATCATCCTCTACATTACTTAAAAAAAACCAAACAATTCTAAAATAGTCCCTTCCTCCGACAATGCCGAGTGAGGTTACCCTCCGTTTCACTTAGCTTTTAATAAAAATCATTATCCACACAATCGTAATTCGCTCATCAACCACTGACATCACACATTAATCACATATGATTGTGACAAAATAAGCCCTTATTATTATAATCCTGTAAAAAATCAACCAACACGAACATTAAAATAAAATGCTATACGACTATCTTTAGAAGCTTGTTTATCTTTCTAAAAGAGTAAATAGACAAAAACAAGGGTCTCAAAATTTCATTTTGAGTTTTCATCTCCCCAAAAAATAATCGTACAGTAAATTATTTTTTGGACATATAGTCGTTTAGATAAAAAAATCGACAAAAAAAACACTATCTTTGTGACGACCAAAATACACAAACCTCAATAGCAAAAAGGATCCATTTTATACTTTATTTTGTGTTTTGGAGGTCTATTTAGAACGGACGAATCCGTAATCAAGAATCTATAGAATTAGGATTTTTTACCGAGTATAACACCCGAACCCCATTGCTATACGCCGTAAAACATGAAAAATTATTCAACCTTTTCAATTAAATAATTCTATATATTCTAGTAAAATAATTGATTTTTTACAATTTTCAGATGCTTTTCAGAGTAAAATAGCACTCAATTAAAGTGATTCCCCATTAACTGACAAGGAGATATTAGTGACACATTATTTAGTTAATTTTCTCTTATATTCTGGCATTGTTATGTTGTTTTTTTCCTTATCTTGTAGTCAGTTAAAAAACTACAGACCAAGCAATTAAGCAAGCGAATTGTTTTCTACGTCAAAAATCGAATATTCTATTGTAGCGAATGCAACTCTTTCCTTATTTCTTACGTCTAATAAGTATTAGAGGCATTCACTAGTTTTTCCTCATTTTTTTTGAAATGATGACGTTAATTTTTTATTTTTGGTCTAGTTATTGCCTTTTCCTTAGAATACATTGAATTTAGTGACAACCATAAGAATTACCATTTTTAATAAAACTTAGAGATTATGAAAGCCGTTTTACAAACATTATCTTTACTCACCCTATCTATCCTACTCTTTAGTAGTGGATTGATGGCTCAGTCGGATTCTCAATATTCTGTGAGGTTTACCAAACAAGAAGTTAATTGTGCCGACGAAATCATTTACCTTGACTTAGAGGTCAAAGCGTTAGAAGGGCAGGCTCAATATTATATATCCGATCAAAATTATCGGTTTTCTTTTAACAGAGGCGCGGTAGAAAATCCTCGTATAGTACAAGAGCTCGAATTGTCAGGTACGACGTTTAGCAATGAATACTCCGCGTTTTTTGATGCTCATCACTTGAATGGTTCTCTTGATACTGTTGTCTCTTACAACGTTGTATTAAGTGGAGGAACGGGCTATCCAATTGATGATACTCGCTGGTATCCTGTTGGTCGTATTGCTTTCGATATTTTAGATCAAGATCAGTGCCTTCAATTAAAGTGGCATACCCATGATCCTGTTGATTTTCCTCCTACCTTTATTGGAGAGAAAGTAGCCAATACCCTTTTTGAATTAGAGGAAGGTTCTTACGATAATGGAGGACCTGCAATGGATGCTTCTTCTACGCCAATAGCTTGTTTCAACATTGATTGTAACCCGCTATTCCCTGTAGAATTAGAATCATTTGAAGCTTTAGACAAAGGTTGCGAAACTGAACTGTACTGGACAACAGCTACGGAAACCGATAACGAATATTTCAGCATTGAAAAAAGCAGTGATGGAGTTCGTTGGGTATCCATAGGCACCCTTCCTGGTTCAGGAACAACTACAGATCCCCAAACTTACCGTTTCGTTGATAAAGTAATCAATGAAATCGTATCTTACTATAGAATAAAGCAAGTTGATTTTAATGGCGATGCGGCAGTTTCTAACTCCGTCATTGTTCGTTCTTCTTGCTATAACGAAGAAATAGCCATCGGAATTACGGATATGTTCCCTAATCCTGCCTTCAATGACGATAGAGTAAACATCAAATTCTATACAGAACGTGGTGATTCCGAAGCTACTATCCTAATAACAGATGAATTAGGAAGAATCGTTAAGGAAATTCAAGTGGACTTAAGAGAAGGCCCTAATACACTTTCATTTGAGAGCACTTCCTTAGCTTCCGGCATTTACTTCGTTCAAGTAAAAGGAGATAATTGGTTCTCCATCGTTCAGAAATTAGTCAAAATTACTAAATAACTGAACCCTCCCAAGTAAGAATAATTTCCTAAGTTTTTTATTAGAGCGGCTACCACCAAGTAGTCGCTCTATTTTTTATATAGTGTGTCTATAACTTAACGCCAACGATTTCTACCATATGAGGACACAAGCAGGTAGCACCATCCACATACTCTATATCTTCAAGTTCTTCTAAAGCATCCAATAACGCTTCCTCACTAAGATATCCCATAGGTACAAGCTTAGGAAGATAGATTTCTAAAAAAGATTTAGGCCATTGCCAAGTAAAATCCCCAGGTATCGCCATTTTTGTTATCGGTCGAATACTGATGACCTCAAGCCCACAGTCATAAAAAATCTGAGGTATCTGCCTTCCTATGTCAATTTCTCCTTCAGATTGCTTAAAACTCTTCAAGGCAGCTTTAATGCCTACTTGTAATGCTGGTAAAGTCGGTACAGTTTGAAACGTTGACCAATCATAGTACTCTTGAACGACAAAGGTTCCTCCTGAATTTAAGGCACGGCAGACCTTCTCAACGACTTTCTTAGGGTTTGGAACCCAAGCTAAGGCCCAGCGGCAATATGCACCATCCAAACTTTCATCCTCTAATACCATATCGTCAAAATCACAAGCATGGAGTTCGAGATTTAAGTTATTCAATTGACCAAGTTTTTCTAGATGCTTGATGTAAGAAGGAGAGCGATCTACCCCGATAACTTTGCCTGAAGCTCCAACGATATACCCCATTTCTAAGGTACAGAACCCCGGCCCACACCCCAAATCTAATAGGGTCTGCCCTGCATTAAACTCTCCGATAGACCAGCCTTTACGTGCCTCACTTGCCCAGACTTGATGCTGTAAGCCCAAGCGGTGTAATTCGGCTTTTTCAGTACCTAATATATAGGCTTTTTCTTTTTTAGACATGAATGATGTTTTTAATAAAACGAACTAGATTTTAAAAATACACATTTGCTTAGTAACTTAAATAAAACGCTACCTCTAAATATCAAAAAACTCCGTTTAGGGAAAGTTTATTCTTTCTTAGAAAACAGGAAAAATTCCTTAACTTCGCATGAATTTTATTTAAAACTAATGGATTAATCATTCCTATTGTTTTTGGATATTCCTAAATTAACTTTTCATCTAACATGGACACGAAACAACCAAACCAACTAAATATTGAGCTTCCCGAAGAAATCGCAGAGGGCATTTATTCAAATCTAGCTCTGATTAACCATTCTCAATCAGAATTTGTCGTGGATTTTATCCGTATTATGCCAAATATGCCAAAAGCTAAAGTAAAATCACGAATTGTACTTACCCCCCAACATGCCAAACGTTTATTATTAGCTTTAAGAGAAAATGTAAAGAAGTTTGAAGCCGTTCACGGTAAGATTTCTGAACCTGTGCAACATAACTTCCCTTTAAATTTTACGCCTAACGCACAAGCTTAATAGTCATTAGGATAGATCCTACTTTTGGAAGTCAAATTTCCTCAAAATTATTAGCTCAAAAAAAATCCCTTCTTGATATTCAAGAAGGGATTTTTTTAAAAAAGCAAACTTGCTTTACTATTATTTATTTAACCATTGCTCTAATCTTAAGCTCTGTAACAATAGGCTCTGTATTCGCAATGATATTAATGTCGTTAAGCTGTTCTCCAGATTTATCTTTACTGTTGTATTCCACATGAATCTCTCCCTTACCACCAGGCGGAATAGGTTCTTCTGGCCAAGCAGGAACTGTACAACCACAAGAACCCGAAGCAAATTCAATCAAAAGATCGATATTTCCAGTATTAGTAAAGGTAAAAACGTGTGTTTTTGATTCTCCCGCTTTCATTGTTCCAAAATCGTGATAGTTGTCTTTAAAAGACATTTTGGCATAAAGCGCCCCCGACTCAGGAGTTGTTTCTACTGGCATAGGGATACTAGGCTTAGTTACATTACTAGGTAATGGTGCTGCGATAGTACCTTCAGGAATGCTACTCACCTCACTTGCAGAAGTGACTAGGTGATTGGAACTCGTGTGTGTAGAAGCCATGCCATCATAAACAGGAACGGAAGTAGTACTACTAGTTCCATCTTCAGGAAGTCGAATTCGAATTTTTCCATCTTCATTCACTCCTTCCGTTATACGAAACTCTGTACGACGATTCAACTGTCGTCCTAATGGATTATCTCTACCATTCAATTCGTTTGGAGCGACAGGTTTATACTCTCCATAAGCACGCGCAATAAGGCGTTCTCTAGCAACTCCAGCTTCTTCTAAATACTTGATTGCTGCATTTGTTCTTTTTCCTGCCAACCTATCATTGTAGTTTTCTTTACCTTTTGAATCGGTATGAGAAGCTACTTCGACAACTAATTCAGGAAATTCAATCAATTTTTGAGCAATCGTGTTTAAGATTAGAGCTGCATCTTCTCTAATTTTATGCTTGTCAAAGTCATAATAGATAGTATCTAACTTTGGTAATACAAAAGCATATTTTGGTGCTTCGACCACAGGTGGTGGTGGCGGAGGTGGTGGTGGCGGAGGAGGAATGGCTTCTAGATACATCTTTTTATCAAAAGTCTTTTCTTCAAGCAAATCCTTCGTACTCAACGTAATTGAATCCGCGTAAAATCCTTCTTTAGAAGCAATAACTAAGTATTCTTTATTACGCATTAGCGCAAAGTCAAGATCATTACCAGCAGGATTATTCTTCTTCTCTTTTTCCGTCATTCGATTCTTATCGACTTCATACAACTTCATCGTAACATCAGCTAAATCTTCTTTCGTCTCAGCATTAAAAGTAAGCGTATTTAAGTTGAATGGAATTCTATCAGGGTAGAATAAGGAGAAAATATCATCACAACAGGTTTCGCTTTTCAGGGAAGTCGTACCTGGACGATTAGAAACAATAAAACCGTAGTAGTTCGATTCATTTATGGTATAGTAGAGATCATCTACAGAAGAGTTTATACCTTTCCCCATATTTTCAGGAGTAGACCAAGCGTTTCCGTCCCAAGAAGTGCCAAATACATCAAAACCTCCAATACCAGGAAGACCATTAGAACTAAAATATAAGGTATTTAAAGCTTTGTGATAAAAAGGTGTTTCTTCATCTCCAGGAGTATTTAAACGCTGCCCCATATTCACAGGCGTATCGAAGCTACCATTCTTATTTCTAGCCGCATAATAGATATCAAAACCACCATATCCACCAGACATATTAGAAGCAAAAAATAAAGCCGGTTTGCCGTTGATTTCTCCAAAGCTAGGGTGCTTGTAAGTATATTCATTACCACCAATACCTTTTACAAGTTTAGCTTTGGTCCAACTGTCATCTCCTTTCTTTTCGCTGATATAGAGATCACATTTTTTAAGTAGGTTTCCTTCAAGCGTACAACGAGTAAAAATCATCTCATCACCCTCAGGAGACAGGGTTGGATGAACGGTATGAGAAAGGCCATCATTAACCTTATCGCTTAATGGAACCCCTTTTTCCCAAGTACCGCCAGGAACTTTCTTAGAAGCATAAATTTTAGCAAAGGCATCTGCTGTTGCAGCATCTTCTAGTACGATGACAGAATCCGAACGGATAGAAGCATAATACAAGACTTCATTATTGTAGGCAATAGGAGAAAACTCTGTAAAAGGAGAGTTGATATCTGACCCCAAATTAGTGAATTCTAAACTACCATCTTCCTTCATGCCTTTGGCCATCTGAGCACCAATAATTTCATTTTCTGCTAATGCTTTCAATTTTGTATCATTAGTAGAATTGATAAAATCTTGAAACTCAGAAATTGCTGCATCATATTTCCCGTTCATTTTTAAGACACGGCCAAAAATAAGTCCAGTGTTACCATACTCCATTTGACGGTCTTTTCTAGCAAGACGTTTATACCATTTTTCAGCCTCTTTATAGTCACGTAAGCTATAATGAACAGAAGCCAACCGTTGAATAACTTCAAGATTTGCTTGATCTTCTTCATAAACTTTTTCGTACCACTCTAAGGCATTGTATATATCTCCGCTTTGAAATTTTTCTTCAGCAATCTTCATCATCTTTGCAGGCGGCACCCCCCTAACAGGCTGTCCCAAAACTTGTAAAGAAGAGAAGACAAATATTGAGAGTAATAATATCCAGATTGTTCTCATGGATGTAGTTGTTTTTAGATTAAGTAGGTGTTTCATTCCTAAGCTAGTTGTTAGGCAATAATAATAAAACCATTAGAATAAAAAAACTTAGAAACGAGGACAGAATAGAACAGGCTTTACGATAGGATTCTTATAGACTTTAGCCGTATAAGAAAGCGCCAATTCAAAACCTCCACGATAGTTCGTGGCAGAAGTTAAATCAGAGATATTGATATCGTAAGCAGCACCAAATCTAAATCCTTTAAGATCCAGTCCCAACATAGCTATCGCTGCATCTCCAACTCGGTATCCTCCACCTATATTAAAGGTATAAGTTCGTTCAGGATTGAGGTGATACCCTACACTCAACTGCGGCATAATTTCACGAGCAGCAGTCTGTGTTTGAAAAAGAACCCTAGGAGAAAGTGTCACTCTATTAGACATGTCTATTTCCATCCCACCATGAACCAATAAGCGTGCAGGTAATTTGCTGTCTACTAAAAAAGGATCGTCTGGTTCTGTTAAGTGAAAGGCAGACATCCCAATATAGACGTTAAATTTACTAGTAATGTAAGAACTCAAAACTCCTCCTACCTGAAAATCTGGGTAGGATACATTTGTTTCGATACCATTAAAATCCCCACTGACCATATTCGGATTCAGGACTCCATCAACGAACTGATCTTGGAAAGTAAGCTTCGTTTGATCAATTCTTTTTTGAACTAACCCTCCTTGGCCACCTACAGAAAAGTAAGTATTCGCTTTTTTACCTAAAGCCAAATGATAAGATAAGGACACCATCGCAGTCAAATTGGTCAGCGCTGCTGAACCAGCACGGTCATTTAAAACATAAACCCCTGCACCTAGCCAATCATTTTTGCCAATCCCGCGCACTATTGGTGCATCTAAATAAACAGCAGGAGTCCGGAATTGATTTTCCAAGATACTTCCCCACTGGTCACGATAAATACCACCAATCCTAAATGTGCCTTCGTAAGCACCTGTAAGAGCCGGGTTGGTGGTCAACGGAGACAAGTGAAATTGACTAAAGTGGATGTCTTGAGCGTAGTTAGTTGTACTAATTACAAAACTCAAGAAGACAAGGATTAAACCTTTCAGTAATTTCATCGTAAACCTATTTAAGTACATGTTTAAAGAGACAGCAATATATAAATTATAAATCGAAATTTGGTTAAAACTTGGAAACAAAAATTCAATATTGCTCCATAGACTTCTAGAATATATCTGGGCATCTATGGTTTTATCGAAACATAATAATTTTACAAAATACAAATATTGTTGAAAACAGGAGAAATACCCTCTATTGCACGAAGCTAATGAACGAGTCCTTATTTCTTAGGCACGTAAACAAAAATGAACATCCCGCTTTTTCGTATGTTTGTTTTACGAAACAGGAAAGCATAACGAACCACAGAAGTAAAGAAAATCCTTACAACGAACAGCAATTTTCAAGGGAAAATCCTGCAAATGATGAGCGACAACAATATTAATTCACTAAATTATAGAATGTTTTTGTAAAAAAAGAATCAAATTCGAGTTTAACCCAATAATTCCTACAAAATATTTGTGAATGAATATATTTGGTGCAAAAATAGCTAACTTAAATAAAATAATGAAGGATTTGCAGGACGGAATACAGCCAAGTATGAGAAAATAGATATTTCCCTTGTATTCAAAGGCTTTCAAAGAGCATAAAAAAGAATTTCGTGCGAAAAAGAATTGGAAAACCTTAAAATACTCCGTAATCTTATCCTTAAAGCTGCTTTTTTTAAAGAATGCATTAGAATGACCAGTATTCCTTTACACTTTCCACTAGCTGCTTTTCATCGATTTTATTCATACAATCAAAATGCTTTTTAGGACAGCTTTGGAATCCTATTTTGGAGCAAGGCCGACAAGTAACGCCTTCTGCTTCCAGAATTTTAAATTGAGCTTGGTGGTTCGGGTAGAAAGGATACATCCCAAAATCAGGTGTAGTGTTCCCCCAGATAGAAATTATCTTTTTCTTGAAAGCAGCTCCAATATGCATCATACCTGTATCATGCGTAATCAGTAATTGGGCTTGTTGAATTATGCTTGCAGCCTGATTTAAAGACAAGAGCCCGCAGGCATTTTTGATGGTTTCTCCTCCATTTTTTTCAATAAATGCACCACAATCCGCATCTTCTTTTCCCCCTAATAAAATTATAGGGTGATTTATCTTTTTACAAATGGATAAGATTTTCTCCTTTGGAAGTCTTTTGGTCGCATATTTCCCACCTATGGCAAAAACTAAAAAAGTTGTCTCCTTCCCTAATATTTTGCGGGCAGGATAATACGCAGATTCGGGAAAAAAATAGTCTAAACCTTTTCCATCATACTTAACACCTAGGGGATGTACAGTACTCATATACCGCTCAACGATATGGATATGCGGCAAACGATTGATTTTAAAGTTTGTAAGCAACCATTTTTCGACATTGAGCTTGGGGAAAGCAACACTTTTAATTCCTAAGTTGAGCTTTAGGCGCAGTGTCCTTATATTATGGTGTAAATCGACTATTAAGTCAAATTTTGCAGTTTTAAGTGTTTTTACGACTTCTGTAATTTCTTTTTCTATCGTATGTATGCAGTCAATATAGGGATTTTCAACAAGTAACGGTCGATATATTTTTTTTGTCAAATAATGAATCTCAGCTCCCGTTTGCAATCTGAGGCAACGAAGTAAGGGACTCGTCAAAACAATATCCCCAATAGAACTAAATCGAACCACTAAAATTTTCAGGAAACTATAATTTTTAGCGTGAATAGATAAAAGTAGAGGGTAAGAAGATTTAGAACATATTCATCGTGTTCATGCTTCTTACCCTCTGCTTTTTGAGTCAATTCCTAGGGGCATGTCAAGCTATAAATATCGGTTTCTAACTTGACATGGCTCTAGATACTATTTAGAAATCACTTTATCTTGTTTTTCCAACTTAAAGGTAGTACGGAATACGTAATCCCAAATTTTACTAGAAACCCCATAGCCATGATCAGGATCATGAAAATGATGAACCATATGATGTTCCTTCAAGGATTTAAAAAGCGGATGCTTAATGTTGGCATGGTGTAAGGCATAATGCGTCATATCATACCCCAAGTAACCAAAAATAAACCCTGGGAAAAAAGCCATGGTATACTCTACCCCCAAAAGACTGACATACAAGTAGTAAAAAAGAAAATACAAGGGCAAACTCAAGGCTGGGGGCATCACCAATCGCAACGAATCCATAGGGTAATCATGATGAACACCATGCATAATGAAGTGAATCTTCTTACCCAATTCTCCAGGCAATTCGTAGTGGAAAACAAAGCGATGCAAGACATATTCTGCAAAAGTCCAAGCAAAAAAGCCCGCAGCAAACAATCCTAACCCTGTCAATAAAGGCACTTGAAAAACTACAAAAGCTCTATACAGGAGCCAAATAGCCACCGGTACATATAGGATTAAGGGCACACTCCAATGTACTCTTGAAAAGAAATCGAGGAATTTATTATTAAATAAGGCAGGAGATTCGTCCTTATTCGATATAAAATGTTTTGGCATAATTTCGGATTTTATTGACTTCCTTACATCTCTACAAAAAGTCATACGTCTTCAATAGTTCGCAAAAATACAAAATATTGCTATAGCTCCTATCCATGCCTAAGGATTAACCTTAGAAACTTTACGTTATTTTTACTATTCATTGATTCAGAACAAGAATTTCGGTTTCATTTTACCAAGAAAGTTCTCTTTGAATATCAAATGCCGAGTCATCAGAAGTATTCCAAATTTCAAGGAATAACAGAACTACTTTTTTGTAGAAAGTTAAAAATTCTCCCTGATGTCTATGGATACCG
>JAHDHB010000065.1:0-10919 GCA_020631545.1 Saprospiraceae bacterium
CCTAGTTCTTCAGGGTCACTACAAGAAACCTTTGAAGAATCTGGATTGTAGATAGATGGGCCACAACCTTTGGTCACCTTCTTAAGAAGAGCTTCATCAAATTTTAGGTTTAATTTGCCGGACATCTCCTTTTTGTAGAGTTCCAAAGCCTCATCAAATTTGCTCATGGTAATAATTTTTTGTGTGAAAGAATGATTTTCGGTCACAAAATAGTGTTTTTTATACTTCCTAGGGCATTTTTATTAGAAGAATTTTATTCTATAAGTTTTTTAAAAAATTAAACCGTTGAAGATTTGACTCCAACGGCTCTATTATACAGTCTCTTGACAATTTATTGCCAGTTAGTTACGGATGAATTTGAAATTCTCTATTGTTTTTTCGTTGCGGAATGTAAGGATATATAAACCATTGTTTAAACCGTTTACATCCAAAGAGTAGTTGTTGAGTCCAATTACGGATTCTACAAAACCAGTCTGTATCATTCTTCCTGTAATATCTTGAATTTGGTAGGAAATGCCATTTGTATTGGGGCTATTAATGATAACCTCTAAATCGCCTTTTGTTGGATTAGGGCCAACGGTAAGCAGCTCAAAGCCCATATCGGATTCCCATTTGGCGACTTTGATCTCGGAATAATTCACATTGCCTTCATAATCATAACTAGCCAATCGGTAGTAGTTATTTCCATATAAGGGGGCTCGATCAACGTAGTTGTAAAAAGTTGGTATAAATGAATCTCCTACACCAAGCACCTGACCGATTTCCACAAAGTCAATGCCATCCATAGAGCGTTCTACAGCAAAATAGTCATTATTCGCTTCACTTAAAGTTGTCCAAGATAACTCCATGGTACTTCGTTCTGCTACCACGTCGAAATTACTAAGTTCAATACTAAGTGGAATAGTAATATCATAACAAACGATTCTGCCTGCGGTTAGACTACCAGCAACTGCATAGCAGATCGGTACACTGTTTCCACCACAAGGAGCCGGAAGGTCTGCTGCATCAACGTTTAGGGTATCTACCTCTCTGATAAAACCATTTACAGATACCGTAGAATTTGGATTTCCCGAAAAAATAGCCAATAGGTCGAGTACATCGCCTAAATCTTGAATATCACTTCCTGAGGTGATGCCTCCGGCTATAAGGTTTGGGCAAAAATCAGGAACAACTAAGCCAACAAAGTTGCAGCAGGGCTGAAAGAAGAAAGTACCGTTGAAAATCTGATCAATCATATTTTGAACTTGTACTAAATCGTAGCCTACAGGCTGTAAACAGACTCTATCTCCAGCTTGTACACCATAATCCGCAGGGCTGAAAGAAGAGGCTGTTGTAAAACCGAGTATCGCATCTCCATAGCCATCTGTCGCGGGGTTTCCTTGAACCGTTATGGCATATTCAACAGTGGGGGTAGGTCCTGTGGATGCTAAATTAGGTATAGGGAGGGTTTCTCCAAGGTCGTAAGCTCCCGTTAGGGTAGGAACGAAGGTTGGGGCTCCAGAATTTCCGCAATTTGTTTGCGCGAAACCTGCTAGTGCAAATGCACAGGAAAGTAATAAAATTAAGGTTCGTCTAAATAAAATCATAGGACAGGTATTAAATGTAAGTGTTTTGTTTCGTTTGGGAAGGAATTGGTGAATTTTTATTTGGGCGGGTAGTTGTTTGGTCACACTGCAAATATACTAAGCTCCTTGCTCGTTTTGTGAATTATTTATGAAAAATTATTAGATAATATTACACGATTAGTTTGTAATAGGTTTGCTTATTTTATACGTAATATGTTTAATGATTTTTGACCTCGATAGTTTACTAGATTGTTACTAAAATCCAAGTAAATAGGATTTCTTAAGTGATGATGGTTTTGTGTTTTTTAAAGAATTGAATGTTTTGGGATATGATTGTTGAATATTAGCTTTTTATACTTGTTGTATCGTGCTGTTTATATATTTTTATAAACTTTGATAATGTATTTTTTGGACTAAAAAAAAGCATGAAATCCAAGAATAAAGGATATCATGCTTCTAGCACAGCTCTATTTTTGACTTTTTAAGCAGACTGAGCGGCTAATTTTTCTCGTAATCTTTTTGAAATTGAGCCCAAGATATTTTTTTGTGCCACTCTGCCAAGTAGGTCATAATCATGCTAAATTCATCGACATCGCGAAAACCAGGAATTCGCTGCATAATTTCAAAGTCTTCGTTAAGAAAAACCACTGTAGGATAAGACATCTTTCCATTTAACAGTGCAGCAGCTAGTTGATGATATCCACGTCGACCAGAATTTACAAATTTAAAGGTATGACCAGCATAAGTAATTTCTTCCTTTTGCTCAGCATTAAATTTTATAGGATAGTAATGCTCGTTGAGGTACTTGGCTACCTTGGGATTTTCAAAGGTGTTTTTGTCCATTCGTTTGCACCATCCACACCAATCCGTGTAAATATCTACGAAGACTTTCTTCTTTTTCTTTTTAGAGGCTTCCACCGCTTCTTCCCAAGTATACCACTTCACAAGACCCTCATCTTCACAAATAGGCGAATTTTCCTTGGTTGTGAACGAAAAAATGCTTAATATGACGGTGGAAAGTATAAACCCTATGAGAACATTTTTCATTATTGTTGACATTTTCTGCTTAAAAGAAAGGAACTTTAATTTGTTTACCCTGTGTTCCTGCTTTGATGGTATCCAAAAACAATTCCAAAATTACCAAAAATACCTTTATGAAAAAAGTGGTTTTAGCAATTGGTGGTGCTAGCGGTGCTATTTATGCCAAAGTTTTACTAGATAAATTAACGTCTTTAAACGATCAAGTTAAGGAGCTTGGAGTCGTCATGAGCGAGAACGCTAAATTCAATTGGAAGTATGAATTAGGCAACGAGGATTACTCCAAATATAAAGTGAATTTTTACGGCAAAAATGATTTTATGGCTCCCTTTGCATCAGGTTCGGCAGGCTATGATACCATGATCGTTTGCCCTTGTTCAATGGGCGTGTTAAGTCGTGTATCTACTGGATTATCAATGGATTTGACTACCCGTGCTGCTGATGTGATGTTGAAGGAAAGAAGGCGTTTAATTCTTGTTATTCGTGAAACACCTTACAGTTTGATACATATCAATAATATGAAGGTAGTGACGGAGGCTGGAGGGATTATTTGCCCTGCTACACCCTCCTTTTATAGCCATCCAAAAACGATGGAAGAGGTAGCTGAAACTGTAGTGGATCGGGTACTTGATTTGGCAGGTTTTGACATTAAAGCTTTCCGCTGGTCTTCAAAAAATTAAGGCAACTTTAACCTTTATCCGTTTTGCTAATGTGTCTAAATGGTGAGTGTCGAGAAGAAGGAAACTTGACTACTGTTGAGTCTACTCCGAAAAGTCTGAATTCATAAGGATGTATACGAGATGCTTTTAATTTGTTGTTTTTTAAACACGAAGTTACAAGTAGAGGCGTTGAATTCCAGTTTGTTGCAAAGGTTCATTTAACCGTTTTTTATGCAAATGAGAGGCTATGTGAAAAGGTCGTAAGACCTCTAATATACTCTATGTGCTCTTCTACGTCAAATGTCGTCAAACAACTATGTGTCTATGTCCCTATGTGGCAATAATTACGTTGTTTACGCAGATGCCTTTGAGTCCTTTGTGGCTATTTTTATACTAATGAGCTAACGGCACAGCCGTCTTAAGCTCTATGAAAATCTCACCACGTAAATTATTATTTGCTAGGAAATGGTAAGCATCTTACTGCTGGAATCTTATATCGCTTTTCGAAGTGTTCTCATTCTTTCCCTTCTCGTTTTTCTGTATAGTGTACTTCCCCTAGGCGGATCTTTACAGGAAATTTGAAGGCCTTCTCCATCTTATATTCCAATTTACAAAAAACGGCTAAGTCTTCATAGGTAAATGCTGCGGGTAGGGGAGTGGTCGATTGCAATAAGGTTGTAGAGTTGGGCTGTTCTGTTTTTGCTGCTAAAAAGGGACCTAGATGGAGGGAGCTTGAAGGTAATAAGTCGATTTGAGTGGTGTAAGGCGTATCCCATTTGACATCCTGAAAAAAAGAGAAGGAAGTGGCTGGCGATTTTGTATTGATACTAGAAGAATTGAAGGGAGACTGTCCAAAAATACTTGTACCAAGTCCAATAAAAAGAAGCGACAAAAATAATCGGTGCTTGAGCATAATCTTATTATTTTAGAAAATTTAACCTCTGCTTCAATTGGATATGTAAACTTATTGCTAGGATGACGCACAAGTAATTGTAAAATACCTTCAAAACCTTAATAAAGTGGATATTGCACGAAACGACATTCCAACGGCCCATTAAATAAAGTGTACCTTTTAGCCATTTTTAGCCCAACAGATTTTAAAGCTTCGAGATTAGATGTTATTAGCCAAGCATCAAAACCCTTAAATTCATGTTTGAATTTGTCGCCCATAGCCTTGTATAGGGTAGCAATACCTTCGTCATCTTCCATGCGTTCCCCATAAGGAGGATTCATCACCAAAATACCTTCTTTTACTGGAGAATTCAAGTCTTCAAAGGATGATTTTGCAAAACGAATAGGATAAAATTCAGGTTGAAAAAGTTGATCTTTAGCTTCTCGAATCGCTATAGCTGATTTATCGTAGCCCAGTAGCTTATATTCGAAGGTTTTCTTCTTAGCATTGGCTTCTTCACGAATGGATTTCCAAAGAGCTTTGTCGAAATCCTTCCAATTCATAAAGCTGTACTTATAATTTCGTAAAATTCCAGGAGGAATATTTTGTGCAATTAAGGCTGCCTCACTAAGGATAGTCCCAGAACCACACATCGGATCAATAAGATTCGTTTGGCCTTTCCACCCTGCCAACATCAGCATACCGGCTGCTAGTACTTCATTTATAGGTGCAGGGTGATTGGCATTCCTATAATTGCGTTTATGCAAGGAATAACCAGAACTATCCAAGGAAACAGTACACTTGTTCTCTCGAATATGAATGTGGAAACGTAAATCAGGCCATTTAATATCCACAGAAGGACGCCGACCAAATTTATCCCAAAACTGATCGACAATGGCATCTTTCGTTTTCAGTGCCACGTATTTAGAATGATTGAAAAACTGAGAATTTACCGTACTATCGACAGCAAAAGTCTGCTTGAGATGCAAATAACTGGTCCAATCTATTCGTTGAATTCCTTGATAAAGCTCACGTTCATTTGTAACGACAAACTCTCGAATAGGAAGCAGAATACGTAAAGCCGTTCTTAGTAAAAAATTAGCTTTATACAAAACGGCTTTATCTCCTGTAAAAGAAACTGCACGCCTCAATAGCTGGATATTCTTAGCACCTATTTCAGCCAATTCCCCTGCCAAAACTTCCTCTAAGCCATAAATGGTACGAGCTACCATGGCTAGTTCCTGCTTCGCAGGTGTTTTCTTTCTAGGGTTTGGGCTTGTCTTTTGATGACGCATGTTTAGTAGTTAGAAGTGAAGAGTTATCCGCGATAGCTATCGGGAGTGAAGATTTGCTAAAAAATATGTCGTAAAATATGCTATTCTTTTGTATCTAAGTTTTACATAGCTCTAAAACTTTGCTAAAAACAGCAATTCTCGGTTCGCAAAAGCAATAGGACACTATCGGGTGTTCGCAAGAGAAGGCGGTAGCTTTCGAGGTTCTATAGCAAGGGGTTTCAACCCCTTGGTTCGTAAAATAAGCCACCAAGTTTTGCCCAAAATAGGCAAGAGAGCACTCATTAGTTACTAAAAACATGTTTTTTATGTCAAACCGAGAATCACTTTGCTAAAGAAACATACAAATGAAAATTGCTAAATTGTAACGAATGGCGCCATGTATCGTTGTTCGCGTTTCGACGGTCATTTTTAATTCTTAACTAATGGCGTAGCCGCCATGTGTCTTTGTGGCAAAAAACAATTACTTAGAAAAACGATTTCCCAGCAAAAAAGGCAATAGCCAACCAGATTAATCCCTTGATAAAAAAGAACATAAACCCAGCAAATCCTAAACGCTTGAACCACATTTTCCATTTAGGCAGATCTTCGTCTATGACTTCCTCAACATCAAGTACGTCAGGTTTCTCCCTGTTTTTGCCGATGAAATACATTCCGGCTGCCGCACCAACTAAAATAACAAGTATGAGAATAGACGAAATCATGGTAATAAGTTGATAATGAGTAAAGATAAATGAATAGTAAGAAATAAGATTTACGATGTACTTAGTAGATCATAATAATGAGCATCTTATCTTTAATTTGACATAACACTAGGTTTGGATAACGCCAGGGTTAAATTTCTCTACAGGCGCATTATTTGCGGCCTCAATCCCCATAGAAATCACTTTTCTAGTGTCTAGAGGATCAATAATGGCATCTACCCAAAGCCGAGAGGCTGCATAGTAAGGAGTAGTTTGCTCGTCATAGCGTCCCTTAATCTTGTCATACAACGCTTTTTCCGTTTTAGGGTCTACTTCTTCTCCCTTGGCTTTTTTACTCGCCATTTGGATTTGTAGAAGGACTTTTGCTGCTTGAGAACCGCCCATTACAGCGATCTTAGCACTAGGCCAAGCCACGATAAGTCTAGGATCGTAAGCCTTACCACACATCGCATAATTTCCTGCACCATAAGAGTTACCTAATACGATACTAAATTTTGGGACAGTAGAATTTGAAACCGCATTAACCATCTTTGCGCCATCTTTGATGATCCCGCCTTGTTCGCTTCGAGTACCGACCATGAAGCCTGTAACATCATGCAAAAACACTAAAGGGATTTTTTTCTGATTGCAATTCATGATAAAACGCGCTGCTTTGTCGGCTGAATCTGAATAGATGACACCGCCGAACTGCATTTCCCCCTTAGCTGTTTTCACAACTTTACGATTATTAGCGACTATACCTACAGCCCAACCATCTATTCTTGCATATGCGCATAAAATAGTTTGGCCATAGCCTTCTTTATAATAAGTCAATTTAGATTCATCCACCAAGCGTTCTAGGATGGCTTTCATGTCATAAGGCTTGGTTCTAGATTCAGGGAAGATGCCGTAAATTTCTTTTTGATCTTTTTTAGGCCGACGAGGTTTAGCACGATCAAAACCTGCATTTTCAAAACTTCCCATCTTATCAACCAAATCACGAATGGTGCTCAAACAAGTTTGATCGTCCGGCATTTTATAATCCGTAACGCCCGATATTTCACTATGCATTGCAGCTCCGCCCAGCTCTTCCTTGTCTGCATTTTCTCCGATAGCCGCTTTGACCAAATAAGGTCCTGCTAAGAAAATTGAACCAGTTTTATCGACAATCAATGCTTCATCCGACATAATTGGTAGGTAGGCGCCACCAGCGACACAACTTCCCATGATGGCTGCGATTTGTGGAATACCCATCGCAGACATTTTTGCATTATTCCTAAAAATGCGTCCAAAATGTTCTTTATCGGGAAAAATCTCATCTTGCATCGGCAAAAAGACACCAGCACTATCAACTAAATAGATAATTGGTAATCGATTCTCCATTGCAATTTCCTGAGCGCGAAGGTTTTTCTTTCCAGTAATCGGAAACCATGCACCAGCCTTTACGGTAGCATCATTCGCTACGATCATACACTGCCGACCCTTGATATAACCAATGCCAACAATAACTCCAGCGGCAGGACAACCACCATATTCCTTATACATTCCTTGCCCCGCAAATGCACCTAATTCTAAGAAATTACTCTCTTCATCTATCAGTAAATCAATACGTTCGCGTGCAGTCAATTTTCCCTTAGCTTTATGCTTTTTGATTCGTTTCAAGCCTCCCCCAAGTGCAATGTCGTTTAGCATTCGTTTCATCTTGGAGATAGACAAGCGCATCGCGTCGTCGTTTTTGTTAAACTCTAAATCTTCCTTTTCGTTTTTAGCTGCCATTTTGTACTTCATGAAGTTGCGTGAAAAATAGGCCGCAAAATACAAAAAATATAGTAATTGTTTTACACTGCTTGCGTAAGGAATAAGACAAATCTTAATAAAAATGTGAAGTAAGCGCTAAAAGGTATCTTTTTGAAGCTGTAAAACCTTCTTTCCTAAAGTGTAATGATAATGACGGCGCAGATACCCTATGTTTAAGAATCTACTTGTAACAAACGATAAAGGAATTCCTTGTATGCGCGATAAAATTCTATGATTATTTCTTTTTTTGAATAAAAAGCTATTACTTAGCTGATAAGTTCCAACTATACTCTGTTCGAGATCTGTTTTTAGCAGATTTTGTGATTTTTCTTGTGCATCATTTGCTAAAATTAGATAAAATGAAGTATCAAAAATTATTGGAGAGTTTTGTGCTATTAATTTGTCACTTAAGTGATTATTGGGATTTTCATAAAGAACTAAAGTGTGCTAAGCAAACGGAACGGCAAGTAAAACTGCTTGAATACCTTTTTGAGTGTGATGGCGCTTATACCGATGAAAATCTGAGTGACGAACGGATACTCGATCATCTTATCGGAGAAGATGATCCGGATATTCGTGTCACGACCCTGCGTGATTTAGCTTATCAACTCAATAAAAAAATTGAACGATTTTTGATTGATGTTGAGTTGACAAAAAACGAACTTAGGCGTGAGGAATTTCTAGCAGCTATAGCCAAAAAAAGAGGTAATAGTCGACGTTTTTTAAATACAGCTACTCGTAAAGTAGAAAAAGTATTGCCAGACGAAGAAACGGCTTATCATCAAGCACAAGCCAAAAAATACCATGATGCTTATTTCCATCCTGGTGCTACCTTCCATCACGATAAGAAATACAGTGCTTTTCCTAGAGACGCTCGTTTTCATAAAGATGCTGAACATGCCATTTTTCGCTTGAAAACTTGTGCCGAGGATCTCTACCGAAAAAAGATTTTAGGAGAAGAAATTGAAACTGATTTTGATAAAGATCTGAATGCCCATTTAGCTTTTTTACCAACTAGAGTTCGGGAAATACCACTCGTTATTTTGCTGGAAGACACCGTCTGTTTTCTCAATTCTCCAACCTTAGAAGGGTATGAAAAATTGAAGCAAGATTTTGTAAAACAGTTAGGTACGATAAAATCTGAGAAGCGAATTATCTTAACGAGTTTAATCAATGGTTTGAATCTTATCCAATATCCTGGGGGAAGAGTTAAAGAGCACTTTAAGCTCTTCAAATTTGGAATGCAGCACGATTTAATCGTTGAATATAAATGCATTTCAGCTAAAATGTACATAAATATTATTTCCACTGCTTGCCGTGTAAATGAAACAGCTTGGGCGATTGATTTTATTAAACATAACCAACAGTTTTTGCGCTATGAAGCAAAAACAATGATGAATGTTACGAGCCTTTCCAATAGTTATGTTTTGTTTTCTCAAGAAAAGTATGATAAAACACGGGATGAGCTTAAAAAAATTACTTCTCGTGATGCATTTTTTGCTACTCGTAAGTATATTTTGGACATTATGTCAATTTATGAGCAAATAGGTGAGAATGTTGCATCAATAACGCTATCTGAACGATGCCAAAATTTCACCACTTATATTGATAAAAAACTTTTAGCAAAAAAGTTTGATGATGAATATGGGACAAGTCTCAAAAATTTTGTGATAATGACAAAAGAATTAGCTCGTGTTAAATTCCTAGATGGAATTAAAAATGAGATTTTGATAAAAATGGAGAGTAAATCCAGTAAAATGATGGAGAAGCGTTGGATTTTAGAAAAAATTAATGAACTGAGATAGAAATGCTATTTAGATCTAGCATTTCTATCTGGAATTGTTTGTATGTTTAAGGGGTAATGATTGTACGTGTAGTTGTATATTCTCCTATCTCTACATGTAGGTAAATAGTTGAATGTTTGACTTTTAAACTAGGAATTGTAATGCTGCTACTAAGACTCTCCTTAAAGTAGAGTCTTTCTCTACTTTTGTTATAAATACTGATAGTTAATGGAATAGATAAAGTACCATCATCACTGATATATTCATCTGGTATAAAAAATGAACTTTGAATCATTTTATCATTCCCTAGTAAATCAACAACGCCTCCTCCATCAAGCTCACTGCAAATTACGGCGGCATTAGAATTCCAAGTACCCAATATAAAAAGAGATAGCAATACGCATTTAAAAAGTAGATTTTTCATGACCTAAATAGTTTTGGAATAAAAAAATATGTTAAAAATCGACTGTTTGGGCATATTTCTATAATAAAAAACAATTCGACTATTTTTAGTAAGATATGCTTAGTTTTTGTTTGCTAAGTTGTTCATTATGAGGTTTATTTAAATGCTGGGGATGGTTCATGAAACAACTAATACAAAATCTTTGGCTCCGACTATTTATAATATAGTCTTTTAGAAACTAATAAAGCCGCTTTACATTTGTAACATGCAAGAAAAACAAATGCAGGTAGTTGGAACTTTCTTCATTGATTTCTTACATGACCTTCAAACTTAGCGGTTATTTATTAGATAACAAAAAAATCTTACTATGATTTGCTAAGTTAACAAGGATTTTATTGCAAAAGCAGGTTTTTACTAGAAAGAAACTAAGATTATGATGCTTTTAATCTGCTTTTATTGAACCTACGATACCGCGCAACCGGCGGGATTTTCATCGTAAAGGTGACGATGAACGCTCCTATGGGTTAGGGCGTCGGTTGTTGCGGTGTCTAGTGGTTCTTATTCTAAGCAATCGTTTTTATAATGGAATGCAAGTGGCTAATAACCGTCATAGGAATATCAAAATCCGCTTATTCAGAAAAAAAGAACAAAAGGACTAACATTTTTTCGTTGAATTGATCGGTAACCTAGATTGTTATATTAACTTTGTGGATTGTGCTCAACACCGTTTCGAGTATTATTTACACGTTAGCTATAATTCTATGAATTCGATTATATTGCCCTTGTTACACAGATTACGGCCAGTT
>JAHDHB010000065.1:10929-12962 GCA_020631545.1 Saprospiraceae bacterium
GCTATACTTTTGTGTTTTTCGTATTCCATTTCGGCTCAATGCCCTAGTAGTCAAGTGACCTCCACCAATGATTCACTCTTTGTGTGTCTTGGGGCAGGTTCTGGGATTACTACATTCAATAATGATATTGGTGCAACTCAAGATTATGCCTACATCCTGACCGATGAAAATGACCTCATTCAATTTGAGCTTATAAATGGAGAATATAATCTCTATGCTTTGGCACAAGGAGAGTACCATGTCTATGGCGTGTCTTATCAAGGAAGCTTAGTACCTGCGCCCAATCAGCCTATTACGGCTATTTTTGCTACGATCTGTACTGGGATTTCTTCCAATTTTATCCGTGTTTATGTCGATGACCCTCCTTCACAAGCCAATGCAGGACTCGACCAGGAAGTTTGTAACAGCTTCACGAATATCTTATCTGGTGGTACTCCTTCAAATGGAATAGGGTTCTGGGAGTCGATTTCTGGCCCTGTAAAACCTACTATCACTTCGCCTTTTTCGCCGACTACAAATGTGAGCGGTTTTATTCCAGGAGTTTATGAGTTTGAGTACAGCATTAGTACCATTGGTTGTAGTACTGACACGATATCTATGGATACGATGGTCATTACCAATTATGCAAATGTAACGGCTGATGCTGGTGAAGATCAAGCATTATGTACAACCTTTTTTGCTGATTTAGCGGCCAATACACCTACTTTTGGTTCAGGACAATGGACTCAAATAGAGGGCTTTGCTACCGTAACTTTTAATGATGACACGGATCCGAATGCGAGTATAACAGGTTTGACAACAGGTCTTTACGTTTTTGAATGGACGATAACGAATGGTGCTTGCATTGATAGAGATACGATGAATATCACGGTTGATCTCACACCTACTACCGCAGACGCAGGAATGGATGTTCAGCAGTGTGATACAGGTGTATTGGCCTTAAATGGAAATATAGCTACTACTGGAACAGGGATGTGGTCGCAATTTTCAGGACCATCTGTTGCTACTATTTTAGCGCCAACCGATCCGCTTTCTTCTGTGGAGGCAGGCGTTGTGGGCGATTATGAATTTATATGGACAATTAGCAATGGGAATTGTACATCAACGGATACGGTGAAATATACCATTTTAGAAAATCCTACCTTATCGGCTACGCCTTCAGGCATTACTGGGATAGGTGCTACAGATGGGAGTATAGCTATCTGTTTGACTACGGGGACTCCTCCATATTCCGTTACCTATTCTCCGATAGAAGGAACTATTACTAGCGTAACAGAAGCGGGGTGCTTGGGAGCTTTTGAAATTACTGGGTTATCTAGCGGACTCTATGATGTCTATGTAGAAGATGCCAACCTTTGTACAGATACAATCTTTGATTTATTGATAGAGGAGTTTGATTGCAGTATTTTTTCTATAAACAATGTTTCTTCTACCGATAATTCCTGTTTTGAAGAAAATGATGGAAGCCTTACTATCGTAAATTCTGGAGGAAGTCCCATGTATACCTATGCTATAGGAAATGGAATACCTGATGTTGTTTCTAATAATGCAATACATACTTTTACTGATCTACCCGCAGGTGTTTATGATATTATGGTCACGGATGGTTCTGCTTGTGTCGCTACCTTCTCATCCGTAACGATTTCAGAGCCACCAGCTTTGGTACTTACAGGCTCTACCGTTTCAGAGAGTACCATTGGTGCTTCTGATGGAGTTATAAATGCTTGTATTAGTGGGGGAACTAGTCCCTATACCTTACAACTTAGCCCTAATGTAGGGGCACAAATCAACCTAGGCAGTGTTTCTTGTGATGGCAATTACCAATATGTGAACCTACCGCCTGATGTTTATGAAATGATCGTAGAAGATGCTTCGGGATGTAGAGACACACTTGTAAATGTCGTTGTAGGAAGCCCTTCTTGTCAAATGGCCGTTAATCAGGTTGTTGTTAATAATGAGCCTAGCTGCTTTGGAGAAGAAACAGGCTCATTGACCATTACTGCGAATGGAAGTTCATTTTATCAATATTCTAT
>JAHDHB010000065.1:12972-18360 GCA_020631545.1 Saprospiraceae bacterium
ACTTTCTCAACAACGACCTCCAATAATTTTTTCTTAGTAAGTAATTTGCCTGCGGGTAGTTATGAAGTCGTCGTAAGCGATGGCGGATTTTGCCAAGCAGCTTATTCAAATAATCCTATCTTAATAACAGAACCAACAGCAATAGAAGGAACGGCAGACCCTATAAGGGTTTCTGAAGTAGGGGCAGATGATGGAAGTATTACCGTTTGTATTGATGGAGGAAATCCACCTTACCTTGTAAGTTATCAGTCAAATAATGGTTTATCAGGCAATCTAAATGATTTGGGGAGTGGTGCTTGTACAGGAAATTTTAGCTTAACTTCCTTAGCAGCAGATACTTTTGATATTACGATTACTGATGCGAGCGGTTGTATGTTACCCTTGATGGATGTTGTTGTATTGCCTGCGGTTTGTAGTGAATTTGCCTTAGCTCCTAGTGATATCCTTAATGTAACTTGTAGCGGAGAAAGTACAGGAGCCATAACGGCTAATGTCGCTATGGGGCATCCGCCTTATATTTATATCTTGGATAATGGAGCCTCTCAAGATACGAGTGCGACTACCTCGGATGTAGATTATACTTTTACGAACTTAGAAGCAGGACAATACACCCTTACGGTTATTGATAGTGCGGATTGTGTATTGATGGATGTTTTGCAAATTTTTGAACCAGCCATTCTTGACGTTTTAACTTCTGTGGTTGATCCTAGTATTGTTGGAGTCAATAATGGAGAAATTTGTATCACACCAACAGGGGGAGCCGCTCCTTATACCGTAACTACGGACTGTGGGACAGTTGTAGTTGGAAATAGTGCCAATTGTACGGGAGCATTTCATGTTGCTTCTGTTGCACCTGGTGAGTGTGCTATAACCATCACAGATGCAAACGGCTGTGAAAAACAAGAGTCGGTTTTTCTCACCAATCCTGCCTGTGCCAATCTAAATATTGTTGATGTTTCTTCTATTAGCGTTTCTTGTGATGGGGAAGAAGACGGTACTATTACAATCACTGTATCAGGAGGGAATGGTCCATATCAATATTCTATAGATAATGGGTTTACTTTTGCTACCCTAAATAGTGAAGTATTTACTTTTCCAGATTTGGCGCCAGGTTCTGATTATGAAGTTGTTATAAAAGATGCTAACGATTGTTTTGTGCCTTATCCTAATAATCCTATTTCAGTAGGAGAACCCGAGGCACTTGGGTTAATCTTCGACCCTTTTCCTTCTTGTCTTGGAGGGGATAATGGTTCTTTGGAAGTAACAGCAGTAGGCGGTACAGCTCCTTACTCTTATTTATGGTCTACAGGGGAAACTAGTGTTGAAATTATGAATTTGGTGCCTAACTCCTATAGTGTAACCATTACAGATAGCAATGGATGTATGAAATCTGGCTCAACGGTATTAGCCTCTTTATCGGCTGTAGCTGTAGATGCAGGAATGGATCAAGAAGTTTTAGCAGGTGATACGGCATTTTTAGAAGTCTTGACGAATGCTTTACCTCCATTTAACGTGGAGTGGAGTCCGAATGATTATTTGGATGATGTATCTTCTTCAACTCCTTTTGCTATTCCTTTTGAGACGACGACTTATACCGTAACAGTGACTTCTAGAGAAGGTTGTATTGGTACTGATGAAGTAACGATAACTGTTATACCTAGAGGAATATTTGCTATTCCTTCTGGTTTTACTCCAAATGGAGATTCGAATAATGATGTTTTTGCACCCTTTGTCGCGGGGTCTAACGTACTTCAAACCTTTCGAATATTCAATAGATGGGGAGAATTAATACATGATAATATAAACCCTTGGGATGGTAAATACCAAGGAGCGGAGCAAGCCGTTGGAACCTACATCTACTTGGTAGAGTATTTAGACGAAAACGGTGCTAAACAAGTGGTAAAAGGGCACGTATCCCTACTACGATAAATTTAGTTGCGGAGCAATAAAAAACGCCTAACTATTCACTCCCGATAGCTATCGCGGATAACTTTTAACTAATAAAATTTGCGGTTATACCGTACTAGGATATGAAGACAATTACCAAACATCTGCTTATCATATTGTTAGCTCTAGGAAGCTTTTCGCTTTATGGGCAAGATATGCATTATACGCAGTTCGCTGATATGCCGGTTTATCTAAATCCCGCCTTTACTGGTCATATAGACGGGACTTATCGAGCAAGGATTATTTATCGTAGCCAATGGTCTTCTATAGTACCCAATGCCTTTGCTACACCAGGTCTTACGCTTGATGCCAATAGTGGGGTAGGAAAAGGAGGCAGCTCCTTTGGGATAGGCCTCTTAGCGTTGAACGATCAAACAGGTGATGGGATCTTTAATACGCTTCATGGAGCCTTGTCTTTGGCTTATCATTTAGCTTTAGACAAGGATCAACACCACTTCCTTTCCATTGGAGCACAAGGAGGACTTATTAATAAAAGAGTTAATACCGCAGATATTACCTATGGTTCTCAATTTGATGGTTTTCAAATAAACCCTAGTGTGGTTTCTAATGAAAACTTTGAAAATACAAGTGTTTTAAACCCCGACTTAGGTGTTGGACTAACGTGGAGCTCTTATTTTAGTAATAAGTTTAATCTCAAATTGGGAGGAGCTTATCTTCACCTCTTAGAAGCAAAAAATGCTTTTTTAGGTGATGGAACAAACCTTATTCCCCCAAGAATAGCGCTTCATCTAGAAAGTACTATTGGTGTTGGAAGCAAAATGAGTGTTCAGCCTAAAGCCCATTATAATTTACAAGCAGGAGCTTCTGAATTGAATGCCGGCCTTATTCTAGGATATGAATTACAGCCTAGTCTTATGCTAAACCTTGGAGGAGGTATGCGACTAGGTGATGCCGTCTTTGTTATTTTAGGAGGAGAATATAAGGGCGTAAAGCTCGGTTTAAGCTATGATGCTAATAATTCGGAGCTGAAATCGGCGGGGGGAACAGGAGCTATAGAGCTTTTATTGGGATATACAGGAAGTGTATTCAAAAAAGCGGATCCCATTCTTCCAGCTATTCGTTTCTTTTAATCTAGTAACTCCAATTATAGAAAATCAACCGCAGATTGATTATGTGTAGAAATATAGTACTTTTTTTATTTGTTATTGGTGCTTATTGCGCAACTGCCCAACCAGGGAAAGGGAGAATATCTGTTGCCAAAAATTTAGCTGCTGCCAATGAATTATTGGCAAATGGAAGCTATTATAATGCTGTTTATTACCTAAAAAATGCATTAGACCAAGAGCCTGATAACCTTGCTGTTAACTATCAATTAGCGGATACCTATCGCAAGGCTAGGGATTACGCTAATGCTGAATCTTATTATGGGAAGATCGTAAGTTCAGATGATCCTGCTCTGGCTTTGAATTACCCTTTAGTTCAGTTCTATTATGCTTTGATGCTTAAGTATAACGGTAAATACGGTCAATCTAGTGACCAATTTGAGCAATTCATCGATCAATATAAAGGAGATCGCTCTAATTTTTATACAAATTGGTCTAGAGCCGAAATGACAGGATGCCGGATGGGGCAAAATCAAATAGAGAAGGAAAAAACTAAGGTATTCCTCCTAGGGAAAAACATCAATAGTGGCTATACCGATTATGCGCCTTTTGCTTTGAATGATAGCTTTTTAATCTTTTCGTCTATTCGTTCTAAATACTATTTGAATCAATATGATCCTGCTCGGTTATCGGACATCTACGTTGCTCCAAGAATAGGGAATGATTGGGGAAAGGCTAAACTACTAAAGGGGCCAAAGCGTATTGCTAACCACCATACTGGGCATGGTTCTTATTCACCTAAAAAAGATAGATTTTATTTTACCCGTTGTCCTTCTGAAGAGCCGACCAGTGTGAAATGTGCCATTTTTTATACAGAATATGCCAATGAATCATGGTCTGTGCCTTTGCAAATCAAGGAAATGAACATCACGGGGTATAAAAGTACAAGCCCTTTTGTGGTTTCTGATGGGTACAAACGAGAGCGTATTTACTTTTCCTCTAACCGACCTGGTGGTCGTGGTGGAATGGACTTATGGTACATCGTTAGAGATCGAGAAGGAAACTTTAGTGAAGCGGTGAATTTGAAGGATATTAATACTTCGAATAATGATATTACGCCCTATTTTAATGAGGCTAATTCTACTTTGTATTTTAGTTCGAATGGTTATCCTGGCCTAGGAGGGTATGATGTTTTTAAAGTGAAGATGAAGAATGATGGATGGGAAACAGTCGAAAACATGGAAGCACCAGTGAACTCTAGTACTGATGATACTTACTTTTCTTTAGCTGCTAATGGTAAGGAGGGCTTTTTGGTTTCCAATCGTTCAAATCCTTTTGGTATAAATAGTAAAACGTGTTGTGACAAAATATATTACGTCGATTTTGATTATGAAAAACCTGTTGAACCTATTGAGCCTCCGCCAGAAGTCGTTGTAAATAATACGAAAAAGCTAGGCGTTGAAGGTGTTGTTTATGCTGCAACTACAGAGGCCATTGTAGAGCTTGGTGGTGTGAAAATTCAACTTTATGAATTAAGCCAAGGCGATAAAGCATTAGTTGCTGAATTATATTCTTCAACCACGGAGCCTTACTATATGCCTTTAGAACAAGGAAAAGAGTATGTTCTACAGTTCTCGCATTCTTCTTATAATGTAGAAAAAATAGACATTAGTACAAAAGGAATTGGGAAAAACAAGCTCATTCGGAAAGACTTGTATCTCGTTAAAAATGAGGCAGTTACTAAAATGAAGGTTTCAGGTAAAGTTTATACGGATGATGGTAAAGATATTACCACCTTAAATAATACTTCCGTTATCTTATATCGGTTTAATCCTCAAACAGGTAGTCGAGAGGTTGTTTCTTCCTATACCACAGAATCAGGATCTTATGAGGTTGATATTCCAGAAAAGGGAAGCTATGTAATCGTTTTTGATAGTCCAAATCATTTTACTACTTCTTATCCTGTGAGTACTATTGCTCCAGATGGAGAACTAGGGGAAGGCCGAGACATTGTCTTGAAAGTGAAAGAAGAAGGAGCGATCTTCCGCTTGGATAATATTTACTATGATTTTAATAGCTATGAATTGAGGGACGAATCAAGGGAAGCACTTGACAACCTTAGTATTTTGCTCCAAGATAACCCGGGGGTTGTCATTGAAATTGGTTCTCATACCGATGATTCGGGAGAGGAAAATTATAATCAATACCTTTCAAGGAAAAGGGCTAAGAATGTTGTGAAATACCTTGTTGAAAAAGGAATTGACCCGCTTCGACTAAAGTATAAAGGCTACGGAGAATCTCGTCCTATCGTTGAAAATGATTCTGAAGAGAATATGCAATTAAATCGTAGAACGGAATTCAAAATCATGGGAAATCT
>JAHDHB010000651.1 GCA_020631545.1 Saprospiraceae bacterium
GAAAAGATTCATTTTTAGACGAAGTGAACAATATGATAAGGAGCGCTAGACGCCCTTTCTTTCCTAGATTGGGGAAAGAAATAAGGCGGTTAGCCTTGTTTTTTCTCCAAGATTGGAGAGAAGGGGATGGGGGATGAGTTGTGCGCTGTGCGATTCTCGCCTTGAAGCATTAAATGATGTCCATTACGTAAGAAACTCACCCCCAACCCCTCTCTCCGAAATCAAGAAAAAAATAAAGGCTCATCGCCTTATTCTTTTTCTTGATTTCGCAAAGAGGGGAGCTGAACTCTTGCCTGATAGTTTGAGGTGTTCTTCTGGGAAAAGATTCATTTTTAGACGAAGTGAACAATATGATAAGGAGCGCTAGACGCCCCTTCTTTCCTAGATTGGGGAAAGAAGGGGATGGGGGATGAGTTGTGCGCCACATTCGTACTTCTTCCATCATATTTCATACTTTTTAAATCCTATATCCGTTTTTCATTTTTTTAACAAAAAAGTTTGTCATTTCTATTTCTAGCTTCTACCTTTGTATTTTCGTACTCAAACAACAGTCTTTTTTAATTTATCTCTAAATAAATTCACTTATAGTTGTTGTCGAAGACAGAATTAGTGGAAATATTTTCTAATTTTATTATGAATTAGCAAAAATATTGATGGCAATGTTCGATTCCTTTTCCCGAAGCTTCCCCCTAAAGACATTCGCTTATTTACTCTTGTTTTTCACCTTACCTGCACAAGCACAGGTTGGTATCAACATCCTAATACCTGATACTAGCGCAGTATTACATCTAGAATCTACTGAAAAAGGATTTCTACCTCCTAGGATGACTGAAACAGAACGGGATAATATCTATCAGCCGGCCAATGGTTTAACTATTTTTAGTGTAACGGATAGCACCTTACAGTATTATAATGGTGAATGTTGGTTGCGAACTTTTCAACAGAATTGTGATGATTGTTTTTTCACGATGAATTCAAGCAGTGTAGCTGATACGATTGACCGAGTGCTATCGGATTCTGTATCTTTCCAACTTGATATCGTACAAAATGTGGGTTCTCCCCAAAACATTGCTTTTACAATAGTAAATACGCTACCGCTAGGAATGACAGCTACTTTTGTCGATAATCCTCAATTTTCAACGGGTGTTGTCGATGTCACTTTTCATGTACCCACTTTCACGCCAGCGGGTACCTATCCGATTATTATCCAAGCTTTATGTGGAAATACGACCGTGAATTTTATCTATTCCTTAACGGTAACGCCTTGCTATGAGGTTCCCATCGTCAATAGTGTAACTGACTATGATTTGGCGGTGGATTTATACAATACCTATCCTAATCTCCCTACAAATCAAGCTGTTTGTGTCATTTCGACGATAGCATCTGGGGTACTTGTCGCTAGTAATTCAACGGGTTTTCCAGCATATACTACTGGCAATTTACCCTCTGGCTCTGTTGTCGCTATTGTAAACGATGGAAATATTATTGGCCTTGGAGGAGATGGAGGCGTTGGTTGGGATCCTGCCTTAGGATTAACTGGAGCAGGAGAAAATGGAAGTGATGCCATAAATCTTACGGCCAATACCAGTATTTTAAACAATTTCAACATCTATGGTGGTGGTGGCGGTGGGAATTCGATGGCCTTCTCTGTAAGTCAAGCTCTTGGTCCTGTTACTTTGGGTATTTTCATTGGCTCTGGTGGTGGTGGTGGCGCTGGAGGTGGTATTGGAGGCACCTTACCACCTATCGTTCTAGGCTTAACGTTATATGCTGATGGACAAAATGCTACGAGTGGGCAATTTGGTGTTCATGGAGAAGGAGGCGTCTTAAATTTCCCTTTCAGTATTAGCCTTGGGCCTGTCGATATTGATTTAAATCCGAATACTCGTGGTGGTGATGGAGGGCCTTATGGTTTTCCTGGGACTCAAGGGGTCTTCAATTTAGATATTGGGGCAACGATCAATATTCCTCCATTTCCTAGTATTCCGATAGGGCCATTTCCAATCCCGATTCCTGTTACTCCCCCTCCTGCTGGTGAGGCGGGCTATGCGATCAAACGAAATGGAAATACGATTAACATTCCTGATAATAATTACAATACTTCATTCTTGAAGGGACGTGTGGGGAACTAAGTTACTAATAGTTTTCGACGCTGTCGCTTGAAAAGACACGTTGACATAGGACAAAAGACCATTTTCGAAATGAAGTAGTCTTTAAGCCCCAAAATATTGATTTTAAAATTTCGCATTATGCATCGATTTATACTTGTTATCCTAACTGGTTTTTTCTTTTCCCAAACACTTCTTGCTCAATCTTTTGAAGGCGTTATTACTATATCTGTCAAAAGTGAATTGACGGGCGATAATACGAATATTAATTGGTACAAAAAAGGAGCAAACCATCGCTTGGAAGTCACTAGTATTACAAAGGAAATGACGACCAATTTTGTATTATTATACTTAGCGAATGATCCAAACATGTATATGCTAACGGATGTGGGTGGAGAAAAAACAGCTTATAAAGTTCCTCTTTCGAAAATGACGACACCTAAGGATCTTTCTTTGGGTGGAGGAATTCCTCTAGAAACCAAAAAGGAGGAAATTGTCTCTGGGTTTACTTGCCGAATCGTAGAAGCAGAAGGGGCATCGGCTCAAGCAAAATACTGGCTATCAAATGATTTTAAACTTCCTCTAGCTGACTTCGCTCCACTTTTTCAAACGCCTAATTATTTTAAGTTTTTGCTGCGTAAGGGCATCCAAGGGGTTCCAATCAAAATAGAATCTAGTGACTTGGACGGCCAAGTTCAATACCGCCAAACGCTGAAAAGCTTGAAGGCAGAAAAGTTGAATGATGCGTTGTTTGGCGTTCCTTCGGATTATACGGTTAAGAATTGAGAATTAGGAATGACGAATTAGGAATTATC
>JAHDHB010000652.1:0-298 GCA_020631545.1 Saprospiraceae bacterium
CAAATTTATGCAAAATCATAATAAATACTTAGTAGATAGAAAAAAAGAAGCGAAACGAGGTTTAAGAAGTTTAACTTTGTGTCTTTGTGCTTCTTTGTGGCCAATATTTCAGGTGCTATTTCAATGATCACGAGACAAATAAACACCAATCAAAATCATGGCCATACCCACAAAGTGAAGCGCCACAATCACTTCCCCATCCAAAAAACCAAGAAAAATAGCCGTAAAGGGAATGAGGTAGGCAACCATGGTAGAGAAAACGACATTCGTCAATTGCACCAATTTGTAAAAAAGAATT
>JAHDHB010000652.1:308-2919 GCA_020631545.1 Saprospiraceae bacterium
GTAGCGAGTACCGTACCGAATAAAGCGAGAATCGTAACAGCTCCTAAGGAAAACCAGACATCTGGATGGGTCGTTAACGTCTCGTGTGTTCCTTGTAGCGCGAGGTAGAGTAGGGCAGGGAGACCAATAATTCCAAAGGTCGCAGCACTAAGTAGAATAGGATTGAGTTTTTGAAAATGTTGTTTTACGGTATTGACACTCGTTGCATAGCCTATCGCGGCGAGGACGACGAAAAAAGCATAAGCTGGATTGCCTTCTACACTCCCGCCATCACCTACCCAGATAAGTATAGCGGCACCAGCT
The DNA here is from genome assembly GCA_020631545.1 of Saprospiraceae bacterium. GTDB lineage: Bacteria > Bacteroidota > Bacteroidia > Chitinophagales > Saprospiraceae > JAHDHB01. The sequence continues at coordinate 612 of JAHDHB010000652.1, forward strand.
AAACCCAATAAAACGCCTAGGAGTTTGTTGGAATTAAATTTACTTTTGAAGAATAATATACCAATGAGGAGTGCAAAAAGAGGCGTGAGGGAGTTGAGTATGCCCGTTAAAGAACTGGAGATATTCGTTTGAGCAAGAGGATATAGTATAAAGGGAATTCCTGTTCCTACTATACTAACGACGAGCAGCGGTTTCCACTGATTCCAAGGAATTTGCTTGAAATGATAAATAAAAAAGGGTAAGAATGCTAGGGCTGAAATACTGATGCGTAGGCTGGTGACTTCAAGAGCGGTGAAGGCTATCAAGGCTTTTTTGATCAGAATAAAAGAGCTTCCCCATACTAGGCTTAGGAGAATGAGCAGACTCCATCCTAGAAAGCGATTCTTACGTAATTCCTCCGTTCCTTCCAAGGATTCACTGGTATCAAAAACATCCTCCTTTCTCATCTTAGGTCTAGTTGTTAATCGCTTTCCACAACATATCTTTCAACTCGGTGAGTCCTTGTTGAGCTACCGAAGAGATAAAGACATAAGGAACCTCTTCTGGTAATTCTGGCAGCAGCAATTCCTTCATTTCTTCGTCCAACATATCCGATTTAGAAAGGGCTAAAATGCGTGGCTTGTCTAGCAATTCAGGGTTATATTTTTCAAGTTCTTTTACTAGGATTTCATATTCCTTTGTGATGTTATCCGTATCAACAGGGACAAGGAAAAGTAGTGTTGAATTACGCTCAATATGCCGTAAGAATCGATGTCCCAGTCCTTTACCTTCGTGAGCTCCTTCAATAATACCCGGGATGTCGGCCATGATGAAAGAACGATGGTCACGATAAGCGACAATACCAAGGTTAGGAACAAGGGTGGTAAAAGCGTAGCTAGCAATTTTGGGTTTTGCCGCTGTAATCACAGAAAGCAAGGTCGATTTGCCAGCATTAGGGAAGCCTACTAGGCCGACATCGGCAAGTACTTTTAGTTCTAGGATTTTCCACTCTTCTCGCCCAGGTAGTCCGGGTTGTGCATATTGGGGCGACTGATTGGTAGAGGATTTAAAATGCGAGTTGCCTCTGCCTCCTTTTCCTCCTGGCGTTAGGATAAAAGTTTCCCCATCTTTGGTTATTTCGAAATCAATTTCTCCCGTTTCAGCATCTTTTCCTATCGTTCCTAAAGGAACCTCAAGGATAATATCTTCTCCATCAGCACCACTAGAGCGGCTACCACTTCCGGGCATACCTCGGCCAGCAATGACATGTTTGCGATATTTGAGCGGGAGTAAGGTCCAAAGCTGCTTATTTCCCTTTACGATGATATGTCCGCCTCTACCCCCGTCGCCACCGTCGGGGCCACCTTTAGCATTGAGTCGATCTCGGTGAAAATGGGAGGAACCTGCTCCTCCTGCCCCCGAACGACAGCAAATACGTACATAATCTACAAAGTTTTGGTCAGCCATAATGTACCCAATAATTTTAGCAATAAAAAATGTCATCCTAGTAGAAAAAGGATGACATTCAGTATAATAGCGTAAACGTTTATCTTATTAGCAAGAGCAAGTCACATCAATTTTTCCACAAAGACGCTCAAAAACCTCTTCGATTTCACCAATTCCATTGATTTTGTGCGTTTTGCCTGTTTTGGCATAAAAATCAGCAACGGGTGTGGTGTTCTTTTTGTAAACCTCTATACGATTGCGAATGATAGATTCATCTGCATCGTCAGAACGACCAGAAACCTTAGCTCTTTCAAGTAATCTTGAAACGATTTCTTCATCATTTACAAGTAGTTCTAAAAGCATAGTAACCTCTTCCCCTTTTTCTGCAAGCAGAATATCTAATGCTTTTGATTGGGGAACTGTGCGAGGAAAACCATCAAAAATATAACCTTCAACATCTGGATTTGCTTCTACTTTATTGCGTAGCATACCAATGGTGACGGAATCCGGCACCAACTCTCCCTTGTCCATATAACTTCTAGCCTTAAGGCCAAGCTCTGTTTTATTGCCAATTTCATAGCGGAACAAATCACCTGTAGAAATATGTAAAAGGTTGTATTTTTCAAGTAATTTAGCCGCCTGAGTGCCTTTTCCCGACCCTGGAGGGCCGAAAAGTATGATGTTAATCATCTCAAATTTTATTTAATGTACAAACGAAGTAGCAAATATAAGGAATTATTGCGAGATTTTAAGCATGAATGGCTGGAATAGTATAGGATAGCGTAGAAGGACTATTCCCGTTATTGCAAATGATTTTTCGTAGAAAAATCTCTACTCTCTACTCTCTACTGTCCGTGCCTGAAATAGGTTGACAAATTTAAAC
>JAHDHB010000653.1 GCA_020631545.1 Saprospiraceae bacterium
CCATGCTGAATGCTGCTACAGCGTGCCGACTACAAACGGATAGCGGGATAAGCTGCCCTAAAAATAACTAAAAGCATTATTTTCAAGGGATTAATAATCGAGCTCAGCTTGTATTTTTTTGTCAAAAAATATATCTCAATAGCTATCGAAGATTGTCTTTTGTCCTATGTCTTAAGCTGGCAAAGCCAGAACCAAGGAAAAAGTGTAGCTTATAAGTCTTAAAAAGGTCGAAGACCTCCTTATAAGTCTTTTGTGTCTAGTACGTCACGCTATGCTTACATCTTCTTAAATGCCTTATATGGTTAAAAAATCGCCAAAGCCACATTTCATTTTCTGCACCAAGAACGGAGAAGTTGATGCCCAAAGGCCTATGTCAAGGTGTTTTTTCAATTAGCCTACCACAACTCCCGTCCAATAATATAAACCGCCATCACCAGCACAAACCAGCCAAAACCTTTTTTAAGTTTATGACCTTCAATGAAGTTCGACATATACATACCTGCAAAAATACCTAGTACGGCTATGACGGTAAAACCTAGTAGAAAAGACCATTCAATCGTTAGATTTTGCACATCACCAAGGAAGCCGATCAAGGATTTGAAGGCGATGATCAAGAGGGAAGTCCCCACTGCTTTTTTCATTGGCAATTTAGCCAAAAGGACTAGTGCGGGGATAATCAAAAAGCCGCCTCCTGCTCCTACGATGCCGGTAAGAACACCAACGACGATTCCTTCTACGATAATCAGTGGATAATTGTAAACGACTTGACCATCAGTACCGTTATCTTTACGCCCACGAATCATAGAGACAGAAGCTAGCAGCATGATGATGGCGAAAAATAACATGATTCCAATGTCTTTGGTCAATACAAAATCGCCTACCGTAAAGAGGACATCAGGGATAGCAGGAATCAAGAAAGCCCTGGTCGCATAAACGCCGATAAAAGCAGGTATTCCAAAAACAATGGCTGTCCTTACATCGACCAAGCCTTTCCTAAAGTTTTGAACAGCACCGACTAAGGCCGCAGAACCTACTACAAAAAGGGAATAAGCTGTAGCAAGAACAGGGTTTGTCCCTAAAATATAAACCAAAATAGGAACCGTCAAGATCGATCCTCCTCCTCCCACTAATCCTAAGGTGATTCCAATGAGTAAAGCGCCAAAATAAGCCAAAATCATATAAATATCCATGTATCCATCTTTTTTGAGGGGAAGCAAAATCGACTTCCTCCTTCTTGATGCAAACTTACAACTCTTTTTAGGGATGGTGGGTAACTTGGGTTACGGTTTTGACGGAGGAGGTGTGCGGGTAGCTTAACTTGCATTATTCCTATCGCGGACTACAAGAAGCACTAAAATTGAGCGAGGTCAAAAAACGGTTTTAATATTCGGCCATTTTTGCGCAGAATTTCACTGGTGAGAAACTAAGCTGTCCTTGGTCAATTCAAAAAAATGTAAACCCCGATTGCTGTACTTCTCATCACATTGTATGAAGCCCATTTGCTGCATAAAAGCAATAGAAACCTCGTTTTTTTTATCGGTGTAAGCAAGAAGGCATTTCATTTTAAAATGGTCAAACACATAGCAGGCAAAATGCTGAACAGCTTCTGTACCATATCGTTGACGGCGGTACTGCTGACTAAAAGCAAAACCAATTGTACATCGTTTGTGGCGGTCAAGAAAGGTTTCCAAACTCATTTCGTAGAGATGCAATATACCGATATAAATATTCGTGTCTTTCAGTTTCACGAGCCAATCACATCCTGCATGATTGGAGGAGTAACGACCATACTCAAAGGAAAGCATTTTGTATTGTTCCAACGCTTTATTATCGCTGTAATAATTCATAAAGAACGGATTCTCTTCTCCTTGGAAAATCTCCAATATTTTTAAATAATTCTCCTCACTCAACATCTCGAATTCCAAGCGTTCAGATGCAGGCATTTCTTGAAAATCAAAATAAGGCCCCTTTCTGGTTTTTTGCCAATGCAGTAAATATTCGTCTCTTTTTTCTTGATCGCTCATGGTTTTGAAGTTATAAAAGTATACTTGGATTCATCCGACTGGTGTTTGTTATGCGGAATTAGCGGTATTTTATATGTTTTAATAGTTGAGGGGGGGGCGTCAGAATGTAAAAAACGAACTAGTCTAGCCGCTTGGCTTTCTCACATCGTGAGCATTTTCACGATAAATGAAAGCAGGTATTCAGAGGGGTAATCCTTTATGGTTGTCCTATAGTAGAAGGAGGTGGGTAATTCTTGTTTGTAGCCTCCCCACAGGAAGATTACTAGTGTCAAACTGAGAATTGCTGCTTATCATCCACCTGTTTCTTCCCCCTTTTCCCTATCATTTTCATCAAAGATCGTTTGATGCCAGGAGACAAAGAATGGGTATAATGTTCTTGCATAAAGAACTCCAATTCATTCTTTAAATCTGGATATTTTTTAGCGATAGTAGCGATATGGCGAAAGGCCGTATAACGAACCGAAGGACTTTTATTCACCGCTTCCCAAATACTTACACAAGTATCGAAAAGGCGGCCTTCTTGTTCGTCATTTAGCTTCATTTTTGTTAGAATTTTTAAAACTTCTCGCTGAAAACCATCCTTTTGATTCGGAATGACCTTGATAAGAGCATCCAAATGCGGCTGCAAGCGCATATCATTATCTGCCATATAATGATTTAAAACCCAAGCCGTTCTCCAAGCCACGGGGTGCTCCGCAGAAAGAATAAACCGAACCGCCGTATCAAACTGATCAGGATTCGTTTTCAAAAAAGCGATCTTCTCTTCTTTTGAAGAGCGATCTAGGATGATTTGTTCTAGTGTAAGTATCATACTGTTGCCAAGATAATGTTTTTGCTCAATAGTTCAAAATTATGAACAGCTTCTAAGTCAAATCGTTAGGGAGTGA
>JAHDHB010000654.1 GCA_020631545.1 Saprospiraceae bacterium
TACGTTGAAAAACGGTCAAAAAAAACTTTGCAACGACCTGTAATTCAAAGCCTCTACTTGTAATTTGGTGCTTAAAAAACAACAAAATGGCAGCACATAGTATATAAGGGAATATAAATGACGAGAAAGGGCACATAAGTAGGTCTGCGACCTTCTTAAGAACATATAAGAAAAAAAACACGATTCTAAATTCCTTAACTAAACGGCATGGACTCGTAATTCGTCATTCGTCATTCCTAATTCTTAATTCTTAATTCCTAATTCTTAACTAATAGCTTATTTTGCAGAAGAGTTTTTTCGTTCAAGCACTAATTATTTTTTTCTTAATTTTATAGTTATGAAAGTAGCACTCAGTCAAATCGCAGCAGTATGGCTAAACAAGGCCAAAACACTCGAAAAAATACTAGGGCAAATCGAAGAAGCGGGAAAAGCAGGATGTCGCTTAATTGCTTTTGGAGAAGCCTTGTTGCCTGGCTATCCTTTTTGGGTGGAACAAACGGATGGCGCGCGCTTCAATTCTTCTTTACAAAAAGACATTTTTGCGCATTATGCGGAGCAAGCCGTTCAGATAGAAGCAGGTGATTTGGCGCCTATTTGCGAAGCAGCAGCCAAGTATAAAATTGGTGTTTATCAAGGAATTATTGAACGACCTCAGCAGCGAGGCGGGCATAGTTTGTACTGTAGTCTGGTCTACATTGCCCCTGATGGGCAGATAAAATCGGTACACCGCAAATTGATGCCGACGTATGAAGAACGCTTGGTTTGGTCCATCGGTGATGGCAATGGTTTACAAGTTCATTCCTTGGATGAATTTACGGTAGGAGGGTTGAATTGTTGGGAGAATTGGATGCCGCTTACGCGTGCAGCGCTTTACGCTCAAGGAGAAAACCTACATGTAGCTGTATGGCCTGGAAATGAAAGAAATACCATAGATTTGACGCGCCATATTGCTAAGGAATCACGCTCCTATGTGCTTTCTGTTTCTGGCTTAATGCGAAAGGAAGACGTCCCCTCTGATTTTCCACATTCAGAAAAAATGCTAGAAAATTGTCCTGAATTTATGGCTAATGGAGGTTCTTGCATTGCTGCCCCTAATGGCGAATGGGTCATCGCTCCAGTGATCGAACGCGAAGCGCTTCTAGTCGCTGATCTTGACATCAAAGAAGTCTTACGAGAACGACAAAACTTTGATCCTTCTGGTCACTATTCCCGTCCTGATGTATTGAAATTGAAGGTGAATCGAGATAGACAGTCGGTAATTGATTTTGAGGAAGGATAATTCGAAGCTTTCTTTTCTATTGATGACTAGCCGATTCATAAACAAGTCTTTCCAACAAATAATTCGTATCTTTGTAAGATGCAACATCTTCCTATAGGCATACAAGATTTTGGTCAATTGCGAGAAAATAACTTTCTGTACGTAGATAAAACAGAGGACATTTATCGTTTAATTGAGTCGGGACGTTTTTATTTCCTTGCTCGACCACGAAGGTTTGGAAAGTCATTGCTCCTCTCTACCATCAAGGAGATTTTTAAGGGGCGTAAAGAACTCTTCAAGGATTTATGGATTGAAGATAAATGGGATTGGAGTAAGCAAAATCCTGTCTTGCATTTTTCATTTAATTCATTAGATTACCAAGGAAAAGGGCTAGAAAATGCTTTGCTGGAAATGTTGGCAGAACAAGCAGAAGAACATGGTATTCAACTTATTGAAACAACGATAAAGAGTCGTTTCAAAGAGTTAATAACAAAACTGACGACAGCAAAAGGAGCAGTTGTTATTTTGATGGATGAATACGACAAACCTATCATAGACTATCTTGCGGAGGAAGAACGACACCAAGCACACGAACATCAGAAAATACTTAAGATTTTCTATTCTGTTTTAAAAGATAAAGGAACAAATATTCGACTATTACTTATCACAGGTGTTTCAAAATTCGGAAAAACGGGTGTTTTCTCTGAATTAAACAATTTAGATGATGTTTCTGTAGATATAAATTTTTCTTCTATTGTAGGTTATACGCAAGCGGAATTAGATAGCTATTTTCAATCTTATCGCGCTTTAGCAAAAAAATACAATAATGTTAATGATGAGCAACTTACTAAAGAGCTAAAAGCATGGTATAATGGCTATACTTGGGATGGAATAACTTATGTCTACAACCCATTTTCTATCCTTAACTTCTTTAAAAAAGGTTCCTTTTTAAATTTCTGGTTTGAATCGGGTACGCCTACCTTCCTTATCAATATCTTAAAAGGGCGATTTTACTATGATTTTGAAGGCGTTAAGGTGGGCATGACTGCTTTTTCTAGTTATGATATTGATAAATTGGAAACGGTTCCTCTATTATTTCAGACGGGGTACTTGACGATCAAGAAGAAAATTCGACGTCTTTACACGCTTGGCTATCCTAATTTAGAGGTGAAAGAGAGTATGTTGCAACATCTTATTGCTGCATTTCGACATGATGAGGCGAGTAATAGTACCGTTTATGCGGATGAATTGGAAGAGGCTTTTAATGAGAATAATCTAGAAAAGGTTATTGATTTAATCAATGGCATGTTTGCGACCATTCCTTACCCTATTTTTGAAGCTAACCAAGAGAAATATTATCATTCTCTTGTTCATTTGTTATTTACCTATCTTGGTATTTATATTAAAAGTGAAGTCAGTACAAGCAATGGGCGGGCGGATGCTATCGTAGAAACCGAAACACATATCTATATTATAGAATTCAAATTGAACAAATCTGCTGCTAAAGGGATTGAACAAATCAGAGATAAAAACTACGCCGCTCAGTACCAAAACTCTGGTAAAACAATCATTGCTCTTGGGATAAATTTTAGTAGTAAAGTGAAAAAGGTGAATGACTGGAAAGCTTTAGCATTGTGAGA
>JAHDHB010000655.1:0-2684 GCA_020631545.1 Saprospiraceae bacterium
CACTCCTTAGTTACTAAAAACATGTTTTTTATGTCAAACCGAGAATTGCTAGGAGGACATGGCTTTTAGGAAAAGAAATGGTACTGACTTAAGCATCATTGATAGAGGCGTCGTATTTAACGAAAAAGTTGATCCACATGGCTCTAGACATTCGAAAAACGTAGGGAGAGACCAGAATAACGGCAATAGCAAAGAAAGCACTTGCTCCGAAAAGGGAAAACCCAAGCAGGAAATAAGCGAAAAAGAAAAAGAGGAAACAGAGCGCCGAGCTAATGGCATAAGCGGTATACATCGCTCCCCAATAGAAGCCTATCTCTAGGAAGTAAGCTTGTTGGCATTTGGGACAATTATCAGGCATTTTGAACAAATCTCCTAGGCTTTTCGCAGGAGATACGAATAGAGGAGCGTCATGACATCTAGGGCATTTTAATCTTATTATGCTGTATAGTTTATTTCCTTTTTTCACCATATTGATTCTAAAAATTTCTAAAAATCCCCTTGCTAAAATTACGATTAACAAGGGGATTCTCTATAATAGTTTGACATGTGGAGGTTTTTCAACTCTCGACAATTGCTTTTTTGCTCCTAGCGTTCATCCCTCTTATTTTACCAACGAATCAAGGCAGAAGCCCAAGTAAATCCGCTACCAAATGCTGCAAGACAAACTAAATCGCCTTCTTTTATCAATCCTTTCTCCCACGCTTCGCATAAGGCGATAGGAATAGAAGCCGCTGTTGTATTGCCGTACTTTTGAATGTTATTGTATACACGCTCGTTTTCAATTCCCAAATTCAACTGAACTAGTTGGCTGATCCGCAGATTCGCTTGGTGCGGGATAAGCATATCAATATCATCGACTTTATAGCCTGTAGCAGCACAAGCCTCTTTGATAACAGCAGGAAATTTCTCTACGGCATGTTTGAAAACATAACGACCGTTCATCGTAGGATAAATTTCACCATGCTCCACCATTTCTTTAGTCATAAAAAGGCCTCCAAATTCTGGTTCTTCACCAAAATGCGGTTTTTTATCGTCCTTCAAAAACTTTCCTCCATGACAGCCAGGGTTGTAGTAGGCTAATTCTTCTGCAAACTTTCCATCAGAATGCAAATGTGTTGTCAGAATTCCTTTGCCTTCCTCTTGGGTAGGTTGAAGGACAGCCGCACCAGCGCCATCACCAAATATCACACTCACGTTTCGTCCTCGCTTGGTAAAGTCTAAGCCACAAGAATGAAATTCAGCACCAACCACAAGTACATTCTTATACATACCTGACTTCACGAACTGATCAGCTACAGAAAGCGCATAAATAAAGCCAGTACATTGATATCTGACATCTAATGCTCCAACGTTTTCCATTCCCATCTCCCGCTGAAGAATAACACCAGAACCAGGGAAGTAATAGTCAGGACTAAGCGTCGCAAAAATAATAAAATCAATATCTTGTGCAGTAATTCCTGCACGTTCTATAGCAATTTTAGCAGCTTCAACGCCCATTGTGGCAGTAGTTTCTTCATGTTTTTTGGCGTACCTCCGTTCCTCAATTCCGGTACGTTCACGAATCCATTCATCAGTGGTATCCATTAATTCTTCTAATTCTTTATTAGTTACCACACGCTCAGGCACATAGAATCCTATACCTGCAATTTTAGAATTTTGCATAAAAAATGGGTTTAATAAGTTTTACGCAAAGTTAATCGAAATAATTAGACTGCCTAATTTATTTTTGTTTCCTAAAATTTCAACCAATTATTCTATCCCATTTTTTACAAAAAACTGATATAAGAGGATAACATTCAAAGAAACGAACTCTTCACTTCTATTTTCAAGGATAAACTAGTGGCTTCTCTTTGATGTGCTATAATTTTTATAATTTTGCACTCCTAATAGTATCCAAATATGATAAAAGCAACCAACATTACTAAATCTTATGAACAATTGCAGGTTTTACGAGGCGTCAATCTTGTAGTAAACCAAGGTGAGATTGTTTCTATCGTAGGAAAATCTGGAGCTGGAAAAAGTACGCTGCTACACATTCTCGGTACACTTGATAAAATGGATGGCGGAAAATTAGTCATCAATGACACTAACATTGCAGCACTAAACTCAAGGGAATTGGCCGAATTTCGGAATAAAAATATTGGTTTTGTATTTCAATTTCATCATCTTCTACCTGAATTTACGGCCGTAGAAAATGTGTGTATTCCTGCTTTTATTCAAGGGATAAATGAACGAGCTGCTCAAAAAAGAGCCAAAGAACTCCTTGATTACCTTGGCCTTAAAAACAGATTCACTCACAAACCAACTCAACTTTCAGGAGGGGAACAACAAAGGGTAGCCGTAGCCCGCGCCTTAATGAATCAACCCGCCATTCTTTTTGCCGATGAGCCTTCTGGCAATTTGGATTCTGGCACTTCTAAAGAATTACATCAATTGCTTTTTCAACTTCGTCAAGATTTTGGACAGACGTTTATTATCGTAACGCATAATGAAGAATTAGCTCAGATGAGTGATCGTCGATTGGTGATGCAGGATGGACTTATTTGATAGGTAAAAATGCTTATAATTGTCGTTTTTTTTACCATATAAGAAGATATAAGCATAACATGCTAGTACATGGCGGCAAAGCCGCAGCTATTATTATGACGTCATCTCATAACGTTGATTTTTAACCACATAGACAC
>JAHDHB010000655.1:2694-2877 GCA_020631545.1 Saprospiraceae bacterium
CGGGAGTGCTTTCGCACTGCGTTTCCACGCAAACACCATTAAATCAAGTACTTGTTTAAACCTTCTGCCACAGCAAAGAAGTAGCACGTTCTCCTGACTTTGACACTTAAATTTTCTAAGAAACTGACTTGCAGGAGTTAGTGTTTTGCGTTTTGCGCAAGTTGCCCCTACAAGTCAGCATTC
>JAHDHB010000066.1:0-8346 GCA_020631545.1 Saprospiraceae bacterium
TACTGGAATTACGAGTTAGGAATTACGAATTAGGAGTTTCGCATAGCACATACCCAAAAAATCGAAGATTTTCGCTATAAAACTTATATGTTCTCATGCTCTACAAGGCTTATATGAAACCTTATAATTCTTAAATCTCTTATATGGTTCAGAAGAAGCACTCCCCTTCTCTAGCCATTTTTCTCAATAAAGGACTACAACGATACCGATCCTCCAAATATTCGTGATGTAAGGCATCCATAGCATCCACGCAAGTCTGAATTCCCTTTTCGTCCGCCCATTTCAGGAGCCCTTTCGGATAATTCACGCCCTTCGTCATCGCCAAATCAATATCCTCACGAGAAGCAATATTCAAGTAAAGGGCATCCGCTGCTTCATTGATTAACATCACTAGAATGCGCCACAAAATCTTTTCCCCTAGGATTTTATCCTTATTCGGTTCAGGTTTTACCGCATTTTCGCTGTAATCATAATACCCTTTTCCCGATTTTCTTCCTAGATATCCTGCTTCTGATAAGCGTTTTTGAGTGAAGGAAGGCTTATAACGTGGGTCATACCAAAAGGAGCGAAAAACCGTTTCGGTCACCGTATAATTAATATCATTACCGATATAGTCCATCAGTTCAAAAGGCCCCATTCTAAAACCGCCTAACTCCTTCATAACCCAGTCAATAGTAGCAGGATCCGACAGCCCCTCTTCATAAATGCGCAGTGCTTCTCCGTAGAAAGGACGTGCTACGCGATTTACGATAAACCCAGGAGTATCCTTTGCTAAAACGGTGATTTTTCCCCAAGCATCAATCAAAGAACGTGCTTGTTCTACAACCTTGGTATCTGTTTGTATAGCAGGAATAATCTCTACTAATTTCATCAAAGGAGCAGGGTTAAAGAAGTGAATACCAATCACTCGACCAGCATTTTCACAAGCAGCAGCGATAGAAGCTACTGAAAGAGAAGAGGTATTGGTTGCTAGAATCGCATCTGGAGCCATGATAACCTCCAATTGCTTGAAAATCTTCTTCTTAATGTCTAGATTTTCCACCACAGCTTCGATAAGCAAACCGCAATCCGCAAAATCCTCCATCTTCGTAGTGTACTGAATTCCAGCTATAATGTTATCCGCTTTTTCACGCGTCACCCGTCCTTTTTCAACAAGGCGATTCATGATTTTATCCAGCTTTTTACTAGAACGCTCCAAAGCAGCGTCATGAATATCACACAAGACCACCTTATGCCCAGCTGTACTCGCTACCTGAGCAATCCCCGAGCCCATAGCCCCCGCACCTAAAATCGCTATTTTCATTTGATGTATTTTGTCATTACTTAAACAAAACGAATGTTCAAAAAAATGGCGGCAAAGCCGCTGGTGATAGTTAAGAGTTAGGAGTTAAGAGTTAAGAGTTGTCCGGACAGTGTTCAACTCCTAACTCTTAACTACTAACTCCTAACTAAAAAACCTATTTTCCTTTAAAGAGGGGTCTTCTTTTCTCTAGAAAAGCATTTACGCCCTCTTGATAATCCTCTGTTGCCCCAGCTTCTGCTTGTAAAGCTTCTTCCATGTTGACTTGTGCTTCCAAATCATTAGTGACCGAATGATTCAGCAGGCGCTTCGTCAAGCCCAATCCTTTTGTAGGCATGGTGGCTAATTTAGAAGCGATTTTCATTGCGGTAGCTTCAAATTCATCATCAGCCACACATTTATAAATCATTCCCATGGCTTCGGCCTCCTTCGCTTTCACCTTGTCCCCAAGCATCATCAAGGCAGAAGCCTTTTGAAAACCAATGATTCGCGGTAAAAAGTAAGTGCCGGCACTATCCGGAATCAAACCAATTTTGCTAAAAGCTTGAATGAAAGAAGCGGATTCTTTAGCGATGGTAACATCACAAGCGAAAGCAATATTAGCTCCTGCTCCAGCGGCTACACCATTGATAGCAGCCACGACAGGTTTCTCCAAGGCTCGAAGCTTTCGAATGATAGGGTTGTAATGCTCCCGAACGATGCGCTGGATGCCAGGGCCTTCAGGATCAATGGCTTCTGCTAGGTCTTGTCCAGCACAAAAAGCCTTTCCCTCACCAGTTAAATAAATCGCACGAATGCTATCATCCGTAGCACATTCATCCAAACGCTTATGCAAAGCAAAAGCCATTTCCCGATTAAAACTATTGAATTTACTAGGCCGATTGAGCGTTATCTTGGCTACGCCGCCTATTTTTTCAAAAAGAATGGAATCCATAGTATAAATTTTACGTTTACGGAGAACTTCCAAGCTCTTCGCTAACTATATTTTAAGTCAAAAAATGTAGAGGGTAGAAAGTAGAGCGTAGAGAGACTTTTTATTTTTCAATAAAAAAATAAAATTGTCAAGACGGTAATCTCTCTACGCTCTACCCTCTACTTTCTACCAAAAGCTTCAGCTTCGTCTAATGACATTTAAAATAGTCAAAAGGTTCCTTACAGCTTTTGCATTGGTACAAGGATTTACAAGGCGTAGAACCATGTAAACTAATCATTTGAGTGTCTAAAGAATGGCATTGCGGACATTCGACATCTTTTTCATCCGAAAAGAGTGATTTTTTGTCAATGCTGCCTTTTTCTTTTATAGCGATACCGTATTCACGGAGTTTTCTTCTTCCCTCATCACTAATCCAATCCGTAGTCCAAGGCGGATCGAGCAAGTATTTAAAGCTAAGGTTTTTAACGCCATTGGCCTTGAGTGTCTCGATAATGCTCTCCTTGATGGCATCTGTAGCAGGACAACCTGAATAGGTCGGAGTAGCTTGAATTTCAAGCTTTTCTCCTTGGATGCTTATCTGACGAATGATGCCCAAATCCACTACATTGATGACAGGGATTTCGGGATCTGGTACGGTACTTAGAATTTCCCAAATTTGAGCTTCCTTCATAAGCTATATTTATGTTCGCCAATAACTTAAAAGTCTTTGGTTAACTATTTTTGTTTGTTTGAACAAATTAAATTAATAGGGATTTTCTACGCTGCGCTAGAAAAGTACAAACGAGTGTTCCACGGTTACTACTAAGCAAGTAGCAGGCTATAGAATCGCGGTGCGTGTGTGGCGGTACCATAGTGGGAGAGTTCTTGCGCTATGTTTCCACCTAAACATAATTAATTCAAGCACTTGTTAAAACCCTCTGCCACAGCAAAGACATAGCACGTTTAGCTATCCCACAAAGCAGCCGCCTCAAACGTACCACGTCGAGTTTTTTGCTGCTTGCCAATCTCCTGAAATTTTAGGCTTTTGTATTCACAGTTTTTGAAATCGTGAAAATCCTCACAATTTGTTTTTGCAAGTTACTAGTTTTCAGCATGGTAGAAGTGCATCTGATACTACCATTGAGCAGTAGGGTAGCGGCGTTTTATAGATTGCATTTCCCCTAGGAGATAGCTAAGATGTTCAGTGTGTTGACCTTGTTTTCCTCCTTTTTGAAACCACGTACCTTTGGGTTTGTTTAGCGTAGCTTTGTATAAAATTTCATCCACTTTGAGCGTCCATTGCTCCTTGATTTTCGTCAAATCTGGGGCAATACCTGCTTTGATCAAAATTTCATCTACTTCATCCATTTCAAACATATCACCGCTAAACATCCAAATATCCTCTAGGGCGGATTGCATTTTTTGATGACTTTCTTCTGTTCCATCACCAAGGCGAATTACCCATTCAGAGCTGAGCCTTAAGTGATAAGCAACTTCTTTTACGGCTTTTTTGGCTATTCCAGCAAGTTGTTTGTCCTTGCTATGGCTAAGTTCTTGCAAGAAATAAAAGTTGAAGGCATCGTATAAAAACTGGCGTAGAATGGTATTTCCAAAATGGCCATTGGGAATTTCTACGAGTAAGCAATTTTTAAATTCGTTGGTATCTCTTAGATAGGCTAGATCGTCTTCCGTTCGTCCTTTTCCTTCCACTTCTCCAGCATATTGATAAAAATAACGTGCATGGCCAATTAAGTCTAAGGCGATATTCGTTTCTGCAATATCTTGCTCCAAAGTGGGGCCATGTCCGCACCATTCTGCTAAGCGTTGGCCGAGTACCAACCCTGTATCGGCAAGGCGGAGCGTATAATTGAATAAGGCTTCTTGTTGTGTCAAAATCCTAGAGTTTAGTTTATTTTCAAGCGCAAAGATAAGACTTTTTCTAATTGCTGAGAGAGACAATGGATAAAAGACCAAGGACAAAAGTTGTATTGCTTGTAATTGCTTGGGTTATTTTACACGAAATTAAAAGAATATATTTTGAAAATCAGGTTGTTGCAAAGTTTTTTTGACCGTTTTTCGAAGACTGAAAGTAGATACAACTCACGTTTATTTTTCGCCAAAACGGACAACTACTAACTTCTGATAGCTATCGTGGATAACTAATGGCGTAGCCTTTTCGGAGTGACCTTATATTTCTTTTTTTTGCGAAAATTTTATGAATAGTTTCTATCCCTTGCAATTTATTCCAAATTGATATCGTTAAATCCTTTTAAAATGGTTATTTTTAGTATTCAATGCTTTTTTGCTCCGAAATTAGATGCTTCCTTATGAAAAATCGCTGGACAATTTTTGTTGGTTTGTGCTTGTTTTTTGCTCAATCCCTTTTTGCGGGGGTAACCATAACAACTATTTTGGACGGTTCTTTAGGAGGTGGAGTGCCCAAAGCCCTAGAAATTTATGTGTCTGGTACAGAGGATTTAAGCAACTATCAACTCAATCGTGCGGCGGATGGAAATCCTTTCGCAAGCTTGGGGTATTTATCGGGTGTTTATACTGATGAATTTGTTTATCTAACGAATAATACGGCTGAATTTACGAGTGTTTTTGGGAGTCTAGGAGATTTGGATAATTTAATTGTCCTTGGGGGCGTAAATGGAAATGGGAATGATGCTTTTTCGATTTCGGATGCTTCTAATGTAGTGGTAGACCAAGTTTGGGAGCAAAACGCTGCTAGTTTTTATACGGATAGTTATGTGGTGCGAAAGAATGGAACTACGCCTGATGGCAATTGGAATTCAGAGCATTGGACGGGGCCTGGTTTAAATTTTCTAGATGGTATGGATGCTGCGCAAATCGCTGCTACTGTTCCTTTTGGGGCATATCAAGCAGCTATTTTATCCGCAGAATTTGGGGCATATCAAGTAACTGTAGAGCAAGAAGGAGTGCTTGTGAGTTGGGAAACAGCATCGGAAACGGATAGTGATTATTTCTCCATAGAGCGTAGTAATGACGGTATTAATTTCAGGGAAATAGGGCGTATTGATGCGGCTGGAAATAGTCTAGAGTTACTGGATTATTCTTTTTTCGATGAAGCTCCTGTTTATGGCGTGAATTATTATCAAGTAAAAATAGTAGACCTTTCGGGGGAAAGTTATTATAGCATCCTTGCTGTCGTTAAATTTGAAACGCGTTTGCCTTCCTTTACCATTCAGCCCAACCTAGCGGCTTATCAAATATTTTTAAAACTGTCGAAGGAGACGGATCAATTTTCTCAAGTAGAAATTTTTGATCTTTCAGGAAAAGTAGTGCTTAGAAAAGCCTTAGCGGCTTACTCTTTTACTGAATCTGTTGATGTTACACATCTTGCACCTTCTCAGTATATTGCTGTTGTTACGATTGGCAATGACTTCTATTTTGACCGTTTTGTAAAGTTTTAGAGCGATTTTTGCCTAAGCTTTGAAGCGAACCATACTCCGCTCATCAATTTAAAGTACGCTGTTCTTACCAATGTAAGTGGGAAATTGCTTAGCATTCCATCCGGTACCATATACTTTTTCTGCTAAAAAAATCTTTTAGACGCTACCCATTTCTACAAAATAATGCCATAATTTGGTAAAAAAAACTCTTTTTACTTCCTTAAAACCAAACCTCTTTGCTTGGTATTTTATCAACATTTTCCTAGAAGTTGGTAAAAAAAATCTTCTCTTTTTTGCTTGAAATCTTATTGTTGACAGATGAAACTACTTGTCATTTCGGGTTTTTTAGGGACTTCTTAGGTTGAAAAGTATTGCTGTTTAATTCAAGTTTTACACATTAATGGTTGTCACGAATAATAGGGGCTATGTTTTGCTTAGTGAATAAACTATTAACTATTTGGGGCACAATAGAACCTGAATTTATTGATAAGTAATAGAAAATTAGACGGTTTTGTATGCTTGTCGTAATTCTTAAATGGTTTTACTAACGCGTAATTTTTTTAAAATATGTCATTGAATACCCAGACGAATATGCTGCCAGACATTATTTACATGGCCTATCTTGATACAGGATAAGCCCAAAACAATCGATCCATGCAAAGAGTAATCACACCACTTATTTTTTTTGGTTTCGTGTTGATTTTTCTTGGGTTTAGTTTTTCTCATTACACTGTCGGAGAAACAAAATTAGTAACCGAAGAAATGTTTATTAGCCAATCTATTAGCGATATGGTGACCAGCAGAAATAAACGTCCACACGAACTAAAATCGAAGGAAATTCATCCTATTCCTATCGTGAAACCAAAACAGGAGCTTATTAAGGATAAAGCTCCAAAAATCTATTCTAACCTTATTCCTTCTAAGGAACGCCTAGTCACCAAACCTGCCGCTACCTTCGTTAATTCAACTAAAGAATCCGAAGTTTTACCTAAAAAAAGCAAAAGCAATACTTCTCCTACAGATTTGTGTGAGCAAAAGTATGGATTCTACATCAATGAAATTGGACAGGGGAGCTATGGCAATCAGGATTGGGTAGAATTACTAGCTGTAGGAAAAGGTAAACTTTCGCTTAATGGCTTAGCCATCAACGACAAAGGTAGAACGGTGAATAAGGAAAAAGTTGATCACGGCTATGTTTATTTCGATACGACAAATGGAAAACGTTGTACCGTTTTAGACGAAATACCTGCGGGCTCCTTGATTATTGTCTACAACGAAAGTGAGAAAGATCCCAAAATTCCAGCTTCGGATCCTTATGATTCAAATGGTGATGGTGTTTTCGTCATTCCAGGGGATCATTTATGCTTTGATGGTTGTACCACAAGTGCTTATCCTTGTAATAGTCCTAATTCTCCTTATTTTGGAGAAGATAATTCGCTAGATAATGCAAGGGATGTCCTTAGGGTTTTCCAAGGGAATACTACCGTATTTCATGGCGTGAGTTGGGGATATAGCGCACAATCAAATGGGACAAATATTGTCAATACTGGAGAAGGAAATGCAAGGGGCTACGGTTTTGAATGTGGTTCCTTCTTTGACTCAAAAAATTGGATTAGCTATTCTTCTAGCCAATCTTCTACCCCTGGGAAACCGAACAATGCGGAGAATTCGAAGTTTGTAAAATTGCTAAAAGACGGCTTATTGGACTGCAAAGACCTAGAAGAATGTATGGATAAGGAGGCGTAATGTTCCTAGGAAATTGAGGAGTTGTCTTCTTTTGTGAAAAAGAAAAAAGCGAATGACTGTGAATTTTATTCATGGCCATTCGCTTTTTTAGTTCGAAGCTGTATTATGCTCAACTACCTCCAAATCGTTCTTTCATGTCCTTTTGCAAAGCCAGCATTTCATCGCGATACTGAGCAGCAGTCATATAATCCATATCCTTTGCCGCTTTTTTCATTTTTCGTTCTACTTGCTTGATGGATTTTTGCATTTGCTCCTTGCTCATGCTTTGCATTACAGGATCTGCGGCTATGTTTAGCTCCTCAGGCTCAATGTAATACTCCTTATCAACGGTAGAACGCACTTCGAGTACAGAAGATTGGCGGTAGATTTCTTCCTTGGATTTTTTAACGGTGGTTGGGGTGATACCGTGTTTCTCATTATACGCAATTTGTTTTGCACGACGACGGCTCGTTTCGTCGATGGTCGTTTGCATGGAAGCTGTTATTCTGTCCGCATACATAATCACGATACCGTTCGAATTCCTTGCTGCTCGACCCGCTGTTTGCGTAAGCGAACGATCATTCCTCAAGAATCCTTCCTTGTCAGCATCTAGAATGGCGACTAAGGAAACTTCGGGTAAATCCAAGCCTTCCCGTAGTAAGTTGACACCTATTAATACATCAAAAACACCAAGGCGCAAATCACGGAGAATCTCCACACGTTCTAGGGTATCAATTTCTGAATGCAAATAGCGGCATTTAATCCCATTTTTCGCCATATACTTGGCTAATTCCTCGGACATTCGCTTCGTCAAAGTGGTTACTAACACCCGTTCTTCACGCTCAATACGCAAGTGAACTTCCTCCAATAAGTCGTCAATTTGATTCAAGCTTGGCCTTACTTCTATAGGTGGATCAAGCAAACCCGTAGGCCGAACGACTTGTTCTACAATGATTCCACCGCATTGCTCCAATTCATAATATTCTAAAAAT
>JAHDHB010000066.1:8356-17827 GCA_020631545.1 Saprospiraceae bacterium
GACCATTTGATTCACTAAATGCTCAAATTCAGCAAAGTTGAGCGGTCGGTTATCCATTGCCGAAGGCAAACGAAAGCCAAAATTTACCAAATTCAACTTCCGCGCACGGTCACCGCCCGACATTCCTCGTACTTGAGGCAAGGTCACGTGACTTTCATCAACAAACATCAAATAATCATCAGGAAAATAATCCAAGAGGCAGAAAGGACGAGTACCGGGCCTACGACCATCAAAAAATCGAGAATAGTTTTCTACGCCTTGGCAATAGCCCAATTCACGCATCATTTCCAAGTCAAAAACAACACGCTCATGTATTCGTTTAGCCTCCAAGTAGCGTCCTTCGCTTTCAAAATATTTTTCCTGCTCCACCAATTCATCCTGAATAGCATTAATGATGCCTAGTAGGCGATCTTTTGGTGCGATATAAAGATTAGCAGGGAAAATGGCA
The DNA here is from genome assembly GCA_020631545.1 of Saprospiraceae bacterium. Lineage (GTDB taxonomy): Bacteria > Bacteroidota > Bacteroidia > Chitinophagales > Saprospiraceae > JAHDHB01. Next base: position 8,805 of record JAHDHB010000066.1, read on the forward strand.
ATGTGATCATGCTTGGCAATCCTTGCGCCTGTTTCGGTATCAAAACTCTCAATCTCTTCAATTTCATCGCCAAAGAAAATCACCCGATAACCATAATCCGCATAAGGTAAATTGATGTCTACCGTATCGCCTGTTACTCTAAAATTAGCACGCTCCAACTCACGTTCTGTCCTAGAATAGAGGCTGTCTACTAGTTTGTATAAGAAGCCATTACGGCTGATTTTCATGCCTTCATTCACTCGAATAATCCCCAATTTAAAATCCTCTGGATTTCCCATACCATATATACAGGATACGGAAGCGACAACAACGATATCACGCCGACCAGAAAGCAAGGAGGAGGTGGCTCTCAAGCGTAGTTTATCTATTTCTTCATTGATTTTCAAGTCTTTTTCAATAAAGGTGTCGGTTACAGAGATGTAAGCTTCTGGCTGGTAATAATCGTAGTAGGAGACAAAATACTCTACGGCATTATTGGGGAAAAACTGCGTAAATTCACCATAAAGCTGAGCTGTCAATGTCTTATTATGCGTCAAAATCAAGGTAGGACGATTCAGTTCTTTAATGACATTGGCCATTGTAAAGGTCTTTCCTGATCCTGTTACTCCAAGTAAACATTGGCAAGGTTCTCCAACTTCTACCCCTTTGACGAGTTGGCGAATAGCCTCAGGTTGGTCGCCCTTAGGTGTATATGGAGATACTAATTCAAACTTCATGATAATTTTTTTAAGGAGCAAGGTATGGGAGAGAGGGACAAGGACATAAGGGCCTCCGCCTGCTCCCTATTTATTGAATAAGAGCAAAGATAAGCTAATGTAAAGGAATGGCAAAATGAACGAAGGAGCTTGGTGAAATTGCCTTTTTTCGCTGTTCTTTCCTTCACTAGTATTTCTGAGCAGTACCACTAGCCCCAATCCTTAATAAAAATAATCTCTTATTCCTAGCGATAGTTCTTTCATTTCTTCCTATTTTTGACGCGCAATAAAACACAGATAATTATGGATTTGAAAAAACTAGTTGCCGTAAGTGGAATGGCTGGTGTATTTAAGCTAGTCTCTAACCGCAGTAACGGATTGATTGTACAGGACTTTGATACCTTGAAGAAGAAATTTGTTTCCAGTAGGAAACACCAATTTACGCCTTTAGAAACAATCTCTATCTATACAGAAGACGATGAAACTTCAGAGTTGAAAGAAGTATTTCAAGGAATGCTTGATCAGATAGAAGAAAGACCTCCAGTGTCAACAAGTGCTTCACCTGATGAAATAAGAGCTTATTTTGAGACGGTTTTGCCGAATTTTGATAAAGAGAGAGTTTACTTAAGCGATATAAAAAAGCTTATTAAATGGTTCAATTTTTTGAATCAGAGAGATTTATTTGTTCCTGAAGAAGAGGAAGCAGAAGTGGAAACGACTACAGAGGAAGAAGCATAGTGCTAAGGGGCTGTTAAAAAATAAAGTTTACACTTGATTGGAAGAATTTGCCCTTACTCTACGTTGTTCAATCGTCAAATAGCTAGGCTATTATTCTCTTTCACGCCTTGATTAAGGACAAATTCTTCACACTAAAGTTGTAAACCTTATTTCTTAACAGTCCCTAAGCCGAATTTGAAATAGCGCTTACTAGTTTTGTTCGCTATTTCATATTTGGCTGAATATTTTAAGGAAATGCCGTCTTATGCGCCATTCCTAACCTTGAGAAGGACATCGACATGAAAAACGCGATAGGGCAAAGCCCTCCCAAACGATATTTTCTTCCTGCTGACTTTAAAGTTGGACGATGGGAAGATCTCTCCCATTACTTTGATTTGCTGCTTGAACGGCCTATCCAATCCGTTGAAGAATTGGAACTTTGGCTCCTTGATAGAAGTGAGTTGAATGCTGCTCTGATGGAAGATTTTCGTTGGCGGTATATTCGCATGAGTGTCAATAGTGCGGATCAAGTAGCCGCAGAAAGCTTTCAAGATTTCCTAAATAACATCTCTCCGAAAGTTCAGCCCTTATCGAATAACTTGAACCACAAGTTAATCCAATCTCCTTTTTTATCGGCTTTAGACAAGGAAAAGTACTTCGTTTACCTCAGAGGCATTAAACGTCAGATTGAGATATTTAATGAAGAAAACGTTGTCCTTCAAAATGAATTAGTCCTAGAGAGTAAAAGATATGGGAACTTAGCTTCCCAGATGATGGTCGTGGTGGAGGAGAAGGAAATCACGATGCAGCAAGCGGCTGTTTATCAGGAAAACCCTAGCAGAAGACTAAGGGAAAAGGCTTATCGAGAAGTCGAAGAACGTCGCTTAGAAGATAAAGATGCCTTGGATGATTTGTATGACGAGCTTTTGCAAAAACGTCATCAAATGGCCGTGAATGCAGGCTACGAGAATTTCGGGGATTATCAATTTGCTTTACTAGGACGTTTTGATTATTCTCCAGAAGATTGTTATCAATTTCACGATGCCGTAGCTCAAGAAATCATGCCGCTCATGGATGAATCCTTGAAGCGGAGGAAGAAAATATTGGGCTTGGACGCCTTACGTCCTTGGGATTTGCTGGTGAATGTGAATGGAAAATCACCGGCTTCTCCTTTTAAAGATGTAGAAGAACTATTGGATAAATCCATTGATTGTTTGACTCGTTTGCACCCTTTTTTCGGTGAATGTTTGACCACAATGCGAAAGATGGATCGCTTCGATCTTGATTCTCGAAAAGGAAAGCGCCCAGGAGGTTACAATATGGATTTGCCTGAAAGTGGTGTACCTTTCGTATTCATGAATGCGGCCAACACCTTCAAGGATATGCGGGTAATGATGCATGAATCTGGACATGCTGTTCATGCTTTTTTGACAAAGGATTTGTTCTTGAAAGAATTCAGACGGGCTCCTTCTGAAGTTGCTGAATTGGCAGCGATGGGCATGGAAATGCTGTCTATGGATTTTTGGGATTCTTTTTACGAAGATCCAGAAGAGTTGCGCCGTGCTAAATTGGTGCAATTAGAGCGATGTCTTGATTTATTGCCTTGGATCGCTACAGTGGATAAATTTCAACATTGGGTTTACCTCCATCCTCACCATACGCGTGAAGAGCGAAATAAAGCTTGGTTGTCTATTCTTGATGAATTCACTTCGGATGAAGTAGAAGTCGATGATTTAGAAGGATATCGCAAGAAAGTTTGGCATCGACAATTACATATTTTCGAAATGCCTTTCTACTATATTGAATACGGCTTCGCTCAGCTCGGTGCTCTAGCTATCTGGAAAAACTACTGCGAAAATCCTCAAAAGGCTATCGAAGATTATATCAATGCGTTAAGCTTAGGTTACACCAAAACCGTCCGAGAATTGTACGAAGCAGCAGGTATCAAATTCGATTTTTCTAGTGAATATATACGGGAGTTAATGACGTTTATCAAAGGGAAAGTGGAGGAATTGAGTTCGTAGCGTTGACTTTATTTTTTATACCCCCCCTTTAGTCGACAAGCTGTTCCGTAAAAATTAAAAGCTAAACGATTTTTTGGTTTAGAAAATAATATTTCTAGTACGATTGGAGGCGTTATACATTTGCAAATCAAAGGGAATATACATATCTTACTAGTGTCTTGTTTATACTTCATCAAGCTAAAAAAATGAAATTATGACTGTTGCAGTTCAAAAAATACCCGAGATTTTAGTTTATGAGATGGTAGATGGTGTCCCGATTTATTACAAAGACTATCAACTTTACTTACAAGGGAATAAACAATTAGAAGAATTAATTGGAAGCAGTTATTTACAAGGAGCGTTAGTGACTCATCTTGTTATTTTATTAAGTCAATTACTTGATTTGGATGCCTTTAGAATAATTTCGAATGAGGTGGTCTTAAAATTCAACAAGAAATCATGGAGAGCAGCAGACTTAGCCGTGTTTAAAAAATCACTATTGAAAGGAATTCCTTTAAATAATAAATATCTTGAAGTTCCACCAGAAATTGTTATTGAAATTGATACAAAGGCAGCCTTAGACGAAATCAAAAAGCCGCTAAGCTATTATCAAGAAAAAACAGATCAACTCCTAGCCTTTGGAGTCAATAGTGTGATTTGGATTTTTACAGATACTCAAAAGGTAATGATAGCGCAACAAAATAAAGATTGGCACATTACGAATTGGGGAAATGATGTTGAGATTGCTCCAAATGTGAAAATAAATATCGCTCGGATAATTGAAGAATTGGAGGTTTGATTTTCTATATTAAAAAATAGAAGAATAGTAAAACAAAATAAAGTGAGAATCGTTTAAAATAATAAGGGCTGGTATGCGCCAACATACCAACCAAAGGTCAAAAGAATAGTTTATTTATGACTGTACTTTTGACAGGACACGCAAGGTATTTCAATCGGGAATCTTAATACCTTTGCTCGCTTAGGATAAATGCGTTTTCCATTACGTACAACGTAAGGGCAAAACATCCATTTGTAGCAACGTCCTCCGCGTCTAAAATCACACTTTTTTGACATGTAACATGATTTTCGGTTGATAAACTGCATTTACGCGGTTGTGCAGATTCACCGATCCTAAAAAAAAGGATTTCTTTTTAAAGGTAGGCAAAACAAAGGCCGAGCGTTGGCGCGCTCAGCCTTGTGTATAATTTAGCTTCGTACCCGTTTTGCACGAACTTGAAGCTTAACCTCTTTTAAAGGTCATATTACATGTCAATTGTAATTCAAAATTAGTCAAAACTTTTCAAAGATGCAAATTTGTCTTTGTTTTTGTTTTTAAAAATTCATTTTGTGTCAACAGAAGATCAGGGTTTATCCTTACAAACTCTCAGGCGCGAGCCTCACCACCATACCATCCATTTCATCTACCAATTTTAATTGGCAGCCCAAGCGGCTATTCTCTTCTACGAAGAAAGCCTGATCCAACATATCTTCCTCATCGTCATTCGCTTCGTTGAGTTCTGTGTTGCTTTCGACGTAGACATGACAAGTTGAGCAAAGCGCCATACCACCACAAGTCCCTTCCACAGGCAATTCATAGGCTTTGCAAAGCTCCATTAAGTTGAGGTTCATGTCGGTAGGTGTCTCAAGCTTGTGCTCCTTACCTTCTCTGTCGATAACTTTTATCGTAATCATAGTTCTAGTTGCGATAGAGAACGATTTTTTCTGTAGCGCTTGATTTCAAGCAAGGGCTACAGAAAATCGCTATAAATAACGTCGTTCTCAATAAAAAATTAAAATCCTTTCACGCCTTGTACCGTTGTATACTTAAGCGTGAGTTTCCTATCAGGATTAAGCATTTTCCATGCCGATTGTACCATTAACGTAGCTTCATGGAAGCCACAGAGGATTAATTTTAGTTTTCCTGGGTAAGTATTGATGTCGCCGATGGCAAAAATACCCTCCACATTCGTGGAATAATCGAAAGTATTGACTTCAATAGCATTTTTAGTAATGTTCAACCCCCAATTTGCCATAGGACCAAGCTTAGGAGAAAGCCCAAATAAAGGAATAAAATGATCCGTTTTTTGTAACGATTCACCATCCCGTTTGTGCTTGATGACAACATTCTCCAAACGATCATCACCATTTAAGCCAATGACTTCTGCTTCAGTGATTAGCTTTATTTTTCCAGCATCCGCCAATTCCATGACTTTAGCCACAGAATCAGGCGCTCCACGGAAACCTTTACGTCGATGAACGAGCATAACTTCCTTGGCAACATCGGCTAAAAAGATCGTCCAATCCAAGGCCGAATCACCGCCACCAGCAATCACAATCTGCTTATCTCTATAGAGTTCTGGATCTTTAATGATGTATTCAACGCCTTTATCTTCAAAGTCAAAGATATTTGAAATGGGTGGTTTTCGAGGTTCGAAACAACCTAAGCCACCAGCAATAGCAATGACAGGAGCGACATGAACCGTTCCTCTATTGGTGATCAATTTAAAACGTCCATCTTCCATTTTCTCAATGGTTTCCGCACGTTCTCCTAGCGTAAAACCAGGTTTGAAAGGAGCAATCTGCTCCATTAATTGCTTCACCAAATCACCAGCCAAGACTTCCGGCATCCCTGGAATATCATAAATAGGTTTCTTCGGATAAATTTCGGTCAATTGGCCTCCCGCTTGAGGAAGGGCATCAATTAAATGGCAGCGCAATTGCACCAATCCCGCTTCAAATACGGTAAACAAGCCACAAGGTCCAGCGCCAATTATTAAAATATCTGTCTCTATCATCAGTAACTAAAAATTTGTGCAAAGGTCGTGAATTCTAAGAGATTTTTTTAAGATGCTTAGAGTTTTCTTTTCTGGGAATAGAAAAGGCTTACTTGAGTTGGAGTGAAGACCTGAAGGTTTTCGAAACCTTCTGTCAGGTCTTCAATCCCCAACTCAAAAAAAGCTAAAATATACTAGAAATATATCCCTATGATTTCGTATTTTTAGTTCATTAAGAATCTATGATTTTTTGGTGCGTTCATTCGCTTGTAAATAAAGAATAGAATACCCTTTTAGTTTTATAGGAAGATAGAAATTGAAGGTTTTGCTAAGGCAGGAACTTTATTCACTCGTAATTCCTCATTCTTAACTCTTTAACTTTTATGCGGAAACTGGTACTATTGTCCTTTATGGGGATGTTATTCCTTGTCTATGGTTGTAAGTTGGAAGAAATTAGCAGTAAACTAGGCACGGGAATTCGCAAAGAAATAAACAAGGTACGACTTGATTCTTTGTTGGGAAAAGCTACTCAAAAAGGTGTGAAAAAAGGTTTAAATCAACTTTTTGCCGATAGTTTACATCAAAAAATACAAGCAGAATTAGCACCAATTTTAGGCCAGCTATCCGATTCCTTAGAAACGACGGTAGACAAATCCATCCGAAAAGCACTAGGAGAATATACGGAGGAGCGCTTGGATTTGATCATCAAAAAACAATCGGATCAACTTAGTAAAACCTTGGTGAATACCACAGATAGCTTGATCGCTCACCTCCTAGGACAAGCGACTCAAGCACAGGTTAGAACATTTCTAAGAAAAGCACTTTTTGATGAACTGGATGCTTATGTAGCACAGCTTATTGGGCAAGCAAGTGATCCCGCCAATAAAGAAAAATTAACGCTACTTCGGCAAAATATCTCCGTACAATTGGATTCCTTGATCGGGAGTGCCTTAGTCGCGGCATCTGCGGGCTATGACAAGAATTTTTCTCCCAAAGCCGATAGTTTAGTCGCTCAAATCACAGGGATATTATCTCAAGGAGAGCAGTTTGGAAAAACGACGAAAAAAAGTGCTAGTTCCTTGATTTGGCAAATAGTAGGAGGTTTGGCAGGACTTGTTTTGCTGATAGGATTAGCCGTTTTTTGGGTAAATGCTTATCGTTATAAGCAAATGCTAAAAGTGATTACAAAGCAAATCAATGAAATTCCTAACCAAGAGGTTTACGATAAACTAACTGGAGAAATCAAGCAAACGCTAGATGGAAAAGGCTTGAATCGACACTTGAATCAGATTCTTAAAGAACAGGAACTCAACCAACAACCTGAATGGGAAGACAAAGACAAACAGGTACTTCGATTGATTACCGCTTACCTAACGCAACTCGAAAAATCGGATAAAGATGTGGACAATGTCTTACCTGAAATCCAAGCACAAGCTAGAAACTTAGGTATTGAAGAACATTTTAATAGTGTGCTGAAACGAATGGGAGGGTGATAGTTAGTCGTGTTGAATAGACGACTAGAAGGGCGTTGTTGTTCATAGAATAATTCTAAATAAGGTAAAACCACCAAATAGGCAAATACAAAAGGGCTTTAGGATTGTTTAATAAAACAAGAAGCCTTATTTTCGTGAATCTATCAAGAAAAATTAGATTAAATCATATGAAGTGGTTAGTAGATTTTCTCAAATCTTCGATTGGTCAGAAATTGACCATGAGCCTTACCGGCCTTTTTCTATGTTCTTTCCTTGTAGTTCACCTTATTGGTAACTTTCAATTGCTTTATGCTGATGCAGGCTATTCTTTTAATGAATATGCGTATATCATGACCAATCACCCAGCTGTTAAAACAATTTCTTGGGGATTGTATGCTATGATTCTTTATCATGCAATTTGGGGGGTTAGAATTAGCCTTACGAACCAAAATGCAAGAGGCAGAAGAGGTTATTCCAGAATGCCAAAAGGGACAATGTCTTGGACATCGAAGAATATGGCGGTTTTGGGTAGTTTCGTTTTTATCTTTTTGGTTATTCACATGAAGGATTTTTGGTTTCAAATGAAATTTGGATCAGTACCTTACATTGATGGCTCGCAAGAAGTTAAGGACTTGTACACCATTGTAAAAGCAGCTTTTAGTGAACTTTGGTACGTCATTTTGTATGTCATTTCCATGTTCTTCCTAGGTTTGCACCTCAAACATGGTTTCCAGAGTGGTTTTCAAACGCTTGGGTTGAACCATAATAAGTACACGCCTTTAATAAAAGGTTTAGGGTTAGCTTTTGCTATCTTGATTCCTCTAGGTTTTGCCGTCATCCCTGTTTGGATGTATCTTGCTCAACAACCCTAATGCAGCAAAGCTGCTGAATTACGAGTAATCCGCGATAGCTATCGGGATATGAATTAGGAGTAATGTTCAGCTTAGGTTCATGCAGGTTTGTCTTTATGCTATTTTCATTTTTAAAAATAATCGTCTAGTAAAATATAACCGTTATGGGATTAGATGCTAAAGTACCCAAGGGGAATTTGGAAGAAAAATGGACTAAGTACCGTTCGACCATGAATCTTGTAGCACCAAACAACAAACGCCGCTTGGATGTCATTGTTGTAGGAACAGGGCTTGCAGGAGCTTCGGCAGCCGCTACGCTTGGAGAACTAGGGTACAACGTCAAAGCCTTTTGTTTTCATGATAGTCCTCGTCGCGCACACAGTGTAGCAGCTCAAGGGGGCATCAATGCAGCAAAAAATTATCAAAATGATGGCGATAGCGTTTATCGTCTCTTTTACGATACTATAAAAGGTGGAGATTATCGTTCGCGTGAAGCGAATGTTCACCGCTT
>JAHDHB010000067.1 GCA_020631545.1 Saprospiraceae bacterium
CTTCCTCCTTCATCCCTTCCAAAAAATTCAAAACCCCTTCATAATAAGCCTCCACCACCAAGCCAATACGCTTAGAAGTCTGGATTTTTCCTACTTTATAGTTGGAGCTACTTAATAATTTGGCCTCTAAGATGTTATCCTGCAAAAAGCTTTCTCCGAAACATATCGTCCCCATCACAGAACGAGTGAGGAATAAGTTACGGCTATAAACGCCTGGCTTTTTGGTGTAGACACTATATTTATTCAAGTAGCCCACCTCATTTTTATGCTCTATAGCGGGTACGTTCAAAACACTTTCATGTGCCTGCATTACCTCATTCGATAGCTGGATAGAGCGGGGCAAGTCTTGCGATAGCAATAAACGCAGAAAATGGACTCTTGCCTCTGGCGAATTCAATTCTTTCGCCATAAACCCTCCACCAACGAACATCATTCCGTAGTCCGTATCCGTAGGCTTGAAGTAGCCTTTTTCTGGAGAAGCACCGCTTGCATTGTAGTGGACAATAAGCGTTAAATCAGGCTTCCATGCATTGATTTTTTTAGCCCGTTCTCGCAAATCCTTGCGATTGAAGCGGTAGCGAAAAAGCTGTGCCGTAGTGGCGGTGTCTTTGTACCAATTATACTGCTGTTTCGTCAAGACTCCAGCATCCAAATCTGCTTTTAACTCCTTGTTTTTTTTGCTTTTTAGCCATTTGTCAAACCCCTCTCCAGTGGCACTTTTACCTTGATCACGAACGATATATACTTTTGCACCCACTTTTTTCAAGCGCTTTTTTAGTAGCAAGGCCGTTTTGTGTGTCAAATCGGCTTCGAAGAATCGGGCATCTTTTTTTCGTCCCAAATCCTCTCCTTTGATTTGCATGAAACGTGCTTCCAATTGAGCATTTTCAAAACAATTGGCACTATGCCCCGGATCAATCGCTATCCGCAGTTTTTTAGGCGTTTCAGGTAAGGTATAATCCGGTTCTTTATTCGCTAGCGCAATGGAGAACGCCTTGACTCCTTTGCTTTTATAAGCAGTTAAGACTTCCTCAAAAGACCATTTATCCAACATTTGCAAAAACAGCGGTACTTCTTTCCAAAAGATAGTTGCTTCAGGTTTTCCATTCGTTTTATCCGCACTGGAAGCAAACATCGTTACACCTTCCTCATCCATCGTTAGCTGTTCAAGCAAAACATTATCTCTAACCAAAAAAGGAAGGTTTTCCTTTGCTCGTTCTTGATAATTTTGCCCTAGCATTGGCGTAGCGACTAGAAGTGCTAAGCAGAAGACAACACCTATTTGTACCGTCGATTTTAGCCGAAGAGAAATAAGGGTATGTAAAAAAGCAGTAGTCATGTCGATTATTGTTTAGCTACTTGTAAAAACATGGTTCATGAGGAAATCTACGATAATTTTTGAGGCAGCGACCTTCCAATTTTGTGAGCTTGGTTGGTGTGTGTGCAAAAACTGGAAGGTCTTAGAAAAGCATATTCCCCCAGTAAAAACCTTCCATTTTCTGCCATCTCACAAATTCCTTCCCGCAAAACAGGAAGGTTGCATTTATCGCCCTCAATTTTCCGAAGTATCCTCATTAACATAAGCAATCCAATCTGCATTTTCCTTAGCAAGAAGAGCTTCGACGGTTTCGACGAAAATAGAAAAAGCAGCCGCGTTATCTTGTTCTTTGTAGCGTCCCGTTTTCGTAGCATACATAAATTTTTCGCGCTTCAAAACTTCTGCTGTAGCACGATAGTCCGTCCATTTATCTTGGTGTTTATTCAAGGCTAGCATTCCTTCCAAAAAGGCAATAGCAGCACCGATGCCACCAGTAAGGTACTTGAAAATGGGGTTTTGTTCTGTAATAAGTACTGCAAACAAAGGAATTAGCACAGAAAGGCCAATAACGACTGTTCGCATAGTTTTGTATTTTCTTTTGTTCGCTTGGCTATTGCTAGAGTGCCATTTGATTTGATCATCGACTCGCTGCTCGATGTACTCTTTATCCGTCATCATAAACTATCTGAATTTTACTTTAAGTACAATTTATAGTATTCTCTAAAAAAAGCAAAATACGGTATTTTTTTAGATGTTGTTTCATTTTTTTGGTGAATAAACCGAGTTTTTGAAAGAAAAAACCTTTCTTGTGCTTTCTCTTTAGCATGAAGATTAGTTTTATGCGAAGGATATCTTTTAGCAGCAATTCTCGGTTTGGATAAAATACATATTCTCAGGGAAGTGCAAAGGGCAACCTTCCTCCCGATAACTATCGCGATAGCTATCGGGATGCAGGGCTTGACTTGTGAGAAACGAAAAATGGACGGTTTAAGCTGAAGCAGAGATTTTTAGCTTAAACCGAGAATTGCGGATCTTTTAGCTAAGAAATGTAAATTATCAACAATTATACTATGAAAAATCTCAAGCAAAAAGTAGCTGTTGTAACCGGTGCTGGTTCTGGAATTGGGCGTTCCGTAGCTCTTCAACTTGCTAAAGAAGGTACTAAGTTAGCGCTGAATGACTTCAATCCTGATACTTTAGCAGCCACCACAGCAATGGTAAAGGAACTAGGAAATGAAGTGATGGCTAGTGCTTTTGATGTCGCCCAAAAAGATAAAATGTATGCCTTTGCAAAGCAAGTAGCCGCTCATTATGGCCAAATCGATATAATGGTCAATAATGCTGGTGTAGCACTTGGAAAAATAAGCATCAAGGATATGGCTTACAAGGATTTTGAATGGTTAATGGGGATTAATTTCTGGGGAATGGTTTATGGTTCTAAGGCTTTTTTGCCCTACCTATGCCAACAAAAAGAAGCTAGTTTAGTAAACATTTCTAGCATATTTGGAATGACGGGTATTGCTAGTCAAGGTGCTTATTGTTCGTCTAAATTTGCGATACGAGGATTCAATGAAACCCTACGGATGGAACTCGGAATCTCCGACCCTCACGTCGTTTTGACCTCCGTTCATCCTGGAGGCATAAAAACCAACATTGCCAGAATGGCTAAAGTACCTGAAGGAGGAATCCCCGAGGATGAGGCCCTGGCCAAGAAGTTTGAAGAAAAATTCTTTAAAACAACTCCAGAAGAAGCTGCCGAGGTTATCCTAAAAGGCATTCAACGCAAAAAAGGGCGGGTTTTAATCGGTAGAGATGCTAAATTCCTTGACTTTTTGACTCGGCTGATGCCTGCTCGTTATATTGGTATCATTGGAAAATCCATCAAACGTAGAGGATTTTAAAGGCTTGAGGTAAGAACCCCAAAGTAAATCACAATGACATAAAGAACGCACTTAAACCTTATTTAACAGTAATTCAAACAATTTTGCATTTCGAATTTCTGTTATTTATGTTTTTAATTTGAAACATTCCACTTCGATAAAAAACTATAAATCAAACCCTTAAAACCAACACTCTTTAGATAGACTTTGTAAGTTTCCTTGTAATTTATATCTAGTTAAATTCTTTATTAACAAAAGTAATAGATAGATTTGTAGTGCATTCTGTATTATTAGATGCCATTCACTATCTATACCTAGATAATTGCACTTCTATTTTTAGTATAGAAGTAATTAATTATGTAGTTTTATGATGCAATTCCGAATTAAACACCTATTTACTATTCTGAATTGAGAATATTGTTGACTATCTGAAGGTGAAGTGAAGGTTGGAACTTGAAGACTCTTTTATGATGTACTTCCCTGCTACCAATTAACAAATAAAGAAGAAACCTTCACTCCTTGAAACGGGCAAGATCTACCTAGATCTTGCCTTTTTTGTTTTGTAATCACCCCTAGTGCTTCAAGAACTAGGCTAGAGATAATTCCTATGATTTTATTCGTGGAACGCTTATTAGTTCTACATTTCAGGCTTGTACAGGCTAAGACTTTCCACGATATATCTTTCGCCAAAAAAATATATCCAGATAACAATCGAAGATTGTCCTACGTCCTACGTCCTACATCAAACAAAAAAACTACAAAGAAGTAGAATCTACAGCGGTAGAAGTTGGTTTTGCCTCTGGTGTTGAAGGCTCAGCAGGTTTAGGCTTCGATGGTTTTTTCTCATCTTTCCAAAGCGGCATAACATACCCCGTTAAGTAAATAGAGTGTTTTTCAGGATAACCATCAGTATATAAAGTAACGGTAGAGCGTTGAGAAGCCATTTTGCCATTACTGTCATAAGTTACTTGTACACTAGCAGATTCTCCAGGCGGAATAGCTGCTTTCGGGAAAATTGGTGTGGTACAACCACATGTCACACTTGCATCAAGAATTTTAACGGGTTGACCTCCTACATTCTTGAAATTGAAGCTGTGTGTAATCACTTTACCTTCTTTAATAGTACCGTAATCATAGGTTGTTTTAGAAAATCTTATGTTTCCTTTTCTGACTTTTGGCGCTTCAGGTTTTGGAGCTTCTTCCACTACGGTTTCTTCTACTTCTTCGGTCTCGGCATTGCCCTTAGCAGCATCCATACCAAGTTTCGCCACAGGCATAGAAGGAGAGGTAGAAACCACGACAGGACTAGGATCTCCTGGTTCTAACGTCATTTTATTAAAGGGATCATCCGCAGTAATAGGCGTACTTTTAGGAGTCGTAGATTCATTGCTCGCTTCAGTTTCACTTTCGGCAATAATGGCCATAGAGGACTCATTATCAGTAGAAGCAAGAAGGACTCCATCATTTGGCAGCTCTTTCATGACAATATATTGAAGACTGTCAATCACCGATTGCAAAGAATCGATAACGACTTCGGCCGCAGGCTCAAAACGGCCTTCCTCTTGGGAAATCGTCTGAGCTTTACTTAACTCTTTATGAAAGGGATGTGCTCTTCTTTCTTTTGAAACAGGCATACAACTGTTGCAAAAAACGAGGCCACAGAACAAGAAAGTTTTTGGAACGCGCATAAGTCAGGTGTTATTATTCGAAAACAAAGATAAGCAATTGGCACCAAAAATAAAAGTTATTGTATGTCACAATCCGTGCCAAAAATGCAGTATAATAAAACAACATATTATTCGCTTAGGGTTAACCTATGAATGACTTAGCTCGCCATTTTCTCGAATAAGCCCCATTTGATATCCAGTCTAAGTTAAGGATGGTTTGTCACAACATGTTTCTACATTCCTAAAATTGTAATTTCAGGCAATCATTATTAAAATTACAGCTACACAACATCCTGATTATCAATCTTTTGACATTTGTTTTTGCTTTATTCTATTTATCCTAAAGATTCGTATGAAACCTAATATAAGCATTTTTTTTTCAGTTTAGAATATATTCATCGTTTTAGGTCTAGAATATTTTATAGTTAGAAGTGAACTTGAATTTTTAAATCTAGCAGGACCACTAGTGGTTCTGCTCAGAAATAATGGATAGTTTAGGCGAGGCTTATTTATTGTCAGACGAGGCAAAAATTTCGCCCCTAGCCATAGCTAAGGAAGACAATTTTTAACGCTGTATCCCGATAAGCTATCGGATAGCTATCGGGAGGAAATAAGACCGAATAAACTGTCCAGTATTTCTGAGCAATACTACTAAGTCACTTTATTATTCAGATCGTGAGGATTTTTACACTATTTTTTTGACAAAAAACATTTCGAAAACTATTCAAGCTTGTCTTTTATCCCAAGTCAACGTGTATTATCAAGCGACAGCGTCGAAAACTCATTGCTATTAATTCTTATAGAGTGTCATGGACAAGAGATTTAGTAGTCAGACCTCTTCCCCTCCTCCCAATAACTATCCCAGATTGTCCTTTGTCCTTTGTCCTTTGTCAACGTTCCCAAAAAACTCATAGCTTCTAGACAACTTAAGCTTGCTAAAATTAAGCAGCATGTTCAAGAAAGCACGGTTTTTGTGGGGAATGAAACAATCATTATGCAATTCGCCATTTATTTTTTTCATTTATTGTTCTAGGAGTTTCAAGAAGAGAAGGGAAACGGACAACCCAATCCACAAACTACTTATAAATTGACATTTATTCATTTGTTTTTTCATCAATGATTATTCAGATTCATTTGGAAAAATTTTAAATGAGAGGAATTGCAAACTGTTATTGACAAAAAAGTTGGTATATTTGACTAAATTATTGCAACCATATCGCTATAATTTGGTCAAAATTAAGCTAATTTTATAGCTAAAATATGCGAAGAACATAAGCATAGTCATCCAAAAGCTTTCAGAAATCGATTTGTAGACGAAGTCCATGAATTCGAATGAGTTTTTTATTTCAATTCTAGAGGTATTTCTTTGAAGTGAATTGGATAATTATGCATTGTTTACTACTTGAGTTTAGAGTGGATGAAGAAATTTACTGCTCTAAAAAAAATTGAACCGACTCTTTTAAAACCCGCAACAACCTTATACCTTAAAAGAGTTAGTAAACCATTATTACATAATTATGCATGTTACCGCCCAAGAGCTTTGTAATTACTTGAATGGTAAATTGGAAGGAAACCCCAATGCCGTTGTGAACCGACCCGCCAAGATTGAAGAAGGTGAGTACGGAACAGTTAGTTTTATAGCTCATCCTAAATACGAAGATTACGCCTATACGACACAGGCTTCTGTTTTGCTCGTAAGTCACGATTTTAAACCAGAAAAACCGGTAACGGCTACACTTATCCGAGTGGAGAATGTTTATGCTTGTGTTGGAACTTTGCTTCAAAAGTTTAATGGTCGAAAATATAGAAATGAAGGGGTTGATTCTCAAGCTTCTGTTCATTCTACAGCAGATATCGCTGATAACGTTTCGGTCGGAGCATTCTGTTATATTGGTAGCAATACCAAAATTGGGAGTGGTTCTGTCATTTATCCTCAAGTTTTCTTAGGAGATAATGTTGTTATTGGTGAGAACGTTATACTCTACCCTGGCGTACGTATCTTACATGATTGCAAAATAGGTGACCATACTATCATCCATTCGAATACCGTTATTGGTAGTGATGGTTTTGGCTTTTCTCCAAATGGAGATGGTACCTATTCAAAAATCCCTCAAATTGGGCATGTAGTCGTTGGTAAAGGCGTCGAAATTGGCGCTAATAATGTCATTGATCGAGCAACCATGGGCGCTACTCAAATAAAAGACGGGGTGAAATTGGACAACCTCATCCAAGTAGCTCATAATGTCGAAGTTGGACAAAATACGGTTATCGCTGCTCAAACAGGAATAGCAGGTAGTACCAAAATAGGTAATAACTGTATGATAGGCGGTCAAGTAGGTTTTGTGGGCCATATCGAAGTAGCAGACGGTTCTAAGATTCAAGCTCAGAGCGGTGTTGCCCGTTCCATCAAGGAAGAAGGAAAAGCTTGGCATGGTTCTCCAGCCTTTGCTTACAATTCTTTTATGCGTTCTCAGGTCGTTTTCAGAAAATTACCTGAAATGGCCAAGCAAATTGCTGCCTTGGAAGCTAAACTTGCTAGCCTTACTACAAAAGACTAGCTTCGCTTAAGCTTTGTCAACGTATTTTTTCAAACGACAGTGTCGAAAACTATTGGTAACGAACGACTGAACTCTTGTCAATCATTGGCAAGAGTTTCTAGATTATTCTAACGAACCAAGGTGTTGAACCCCATTGCTCTAGAACATCAAAAGTGACCACCCTCTCTAGCAATCTCCACGCTCACGCTCTACTTGTCCTAAAAAACATCCAAGAGGAACAATGAATATTTGCTTAATGTAAAAATGGCCGCACATAAAAGAATAGTTTTGCGCAATTTACTTCAAACGGCATTAAATTTGTTTTCTGTTTTATCAATAATCCCTAGCAAAATAGGCGTGAAACAGAAAAACTACCCTATGAAAGTCCCAAGTACACTGATATTCTTCTTTTTGCTTTCCCTCAATGTGTTCTTTTCCGCTACGCTTCATGCGCAGGCGGCAAGTTATGATTGGGAATGGGCTGATGGTTTCGGCAGTCCTGATGGTAATAACTTGGACTTCATGGAATTGGATGAAGACGGCAATGTCTTTCTATTAGGTCGATTCCAAGGAGATTTTAAACGTCAAGTTTACCGCGATTTGAACTATCAAGAGAATAGAAGTACTTTTTTGATGAAATACAGCCCTAGTGGCGAACGACTTTGGCATAAGGACCTGAATAATCGTACACTCCTGACTATCCATGCTTTAAAAGTCGATCATTTAGGCAACAGCTACCTTTCAGGTACTTTTCGAGAGCAATATATTTACTTCATGGGCAAGCAATTGCGCAACATCGGAGGCGTAGAAGAATTTGAAGATTCGTTCTTAGCAAAAATTTCTGCCGAAGGAGAATTGTTGTGGGTCAGGCAAATGGGCATTTTGCAAGATGATCGAATGACTCAACTAGCTTTAGATGGAATGGGGAATGTATACGCTTTAATGCTGGGGACAACTTACATGAAAAGAACAGAAGGCTATGGCCCTCAACCGCTTGTTTTACAACATAACACACAAGGAAACGCTGGTGGCTTAAAATTTACTTTAAATGGGGCTAATCGCAGAAGGGCTAAAACGATTTTGAAGTTTTCGACAGATGGCGAACCGCTTTGGTCTTCTGAGTTGGCGCAAAACACCTACTTTAGTACGATTTTTACAGACATAGAAGCCGATTTCGAAGGAAATCTCTACATGACGGGGCGGTATCAAGGAGATGTATTTGGCGATCAAGCTTATATGGAGGTAAAAAAGATTCGAAATTTGATGCCGGAAGGTAAGGCGACCACTTTCCTCCTCAAAATGGCGCCTAACGGTGAAGTACTTTGGGTGGATCAATTTCCTTCGACGAGTATTGAAGTAGATGAAATCGGCAATATCTACTGTTTAGGAGGATTATCAGGTGATTTTATTAATGATCGAATTGATATAGGTCCAGCGTTTTTGGAGAGTGCCGAAGGGGAAAACCTCGTTTTCCTTAAGTATGATTCTGAAGGGAATTTTGTTGCTTATAGTACATTCGGTTCCACAAATGATGACCCCCAACTTTTCCAGCGCAACTCCGAGTATGTTACCGCCCAAGAAGGTGCTATTGCCTTTCATACCTTTAATAATACAATTCCTTTTGACTATGGTTGGGATGGAAATATTCATTTGCTCCGTCGTTTCAGTGGCGAAATGCTTTTTGGAAAGGAGCGAATCATGAAAGACGGCTTGTTCTTAGTTCAGTTCAACAGTAATGGAGAAGTCGAAAATGTAGCAGAACGCGTCAATGACGATATTGGCTTAGATACCCAAAACCCGTTTATTCGGCAAAACAATGACATGAACCAACGCAGTAGAATCAGCCATATGCGAATCGATAACAAGGGAAGGATCATCATAGCAGGTCATCAATACGACCAAAACCTAAATTTAGGTCGCCGCCTTATCCGAAATCAAGATTTTTTGCGAAATGTTCCTGGTATTTGGTTGGGAAAATTAAAGGTGAAATAAAGGCTAGACATAAAAGAAACGAGAAGACAATCTTCCTGCTTTTTGCTCTCTATAAACAACTTGTCGGCTGAAACCAACGTTACAGCAAGCTACATTACTTGACTAGCAATATCCACAAAAGTATCCACGTCGCCCATAGTATAATAATGTAAAACAGGCGCTCCGGCTGCTTGCAACTCCTTCGATTGTGCTACACACCATTCAATACCGATTTGGCGTACAGCTTCATCATTCTTAGCTTTATGCACAGCATCCACCAGATCTTCTGGAAAATTAACGTGAAAAATGCGTGGGATACTACCTAATTGTCGTTTTTTGGTAATCGGTTTTAGGCCAGGAATAATAGGCACATTGATACCAATATCATGGCAGTCTTTTACGAATTGTAAGTAGCGTTTATTATCCCAAAACATTTGAGTCACGATGTAATCTGCACCAGCATCAATCTTAGCTTTTAGGTACTTGAGATCAATCTTAGGGTTAGGCGCTTCGAAGTGTTTTTCAGGATAACCAGCTACACCAATACAAAAATCAGTACCTAGTCCATTCACGATATTAGTATCCAAGTAAGTTCCTGAATTCATGCCTTTTATCTGCTTAACTAAGTCGATGGCATAGTGATGTCCATCCTTCTCAGGAATAAATCGCCCATCGAATTTACGAGCATCACCACGAATCGCTAAGACATTGGTCACGCCAAGGAAATTGAGGTCAATCAAGGCATTTTCTGTTTCCTCCTTGGTAAAACCACCACAAATAAGGTGAGGAACGGCATCGACCCCATATTTATTCATAATAGCCGCACAAATCCCTACCGTACCAGGGCGTTTTCGAATAGCCGTTTTTTCATAATAACCACTTGAACGCTTTTTATAAATATATTCCTCTCTATGATAGGTCACATCAATAAATGGAGGATTAAACTCCATTAACCTGTCCAACACTTTAAAAATATTCTTCATGCTTCCTCCCTTCAGCGGTGGAAGAATTTCGAATGAAACTAAAGGATTTCCCTCAGCATTCTTGATATATTCTGTAACTTTCATTGTTTTTCTTCTATTATACGAATGGGGCAAAGGTACACACTATGAAAGATTTTTTTGAGCGAAAACTTAGTTATAAATATTTTGTTTTACTTTTATTTATCCCTTTGGGGTATTCATCTGCTGCTCAATTGCTTTATCCAATAGCTGATGAATTTCATTTTCCGGTAGGGAAAAATGGTATAGCCACACCTGCTAGGGATGGTGATGGTTGGTACGATGCTCAACCCTTCCTAGTCAATAATCATCTAGGGGAAGATTGGAATGCAGAAACGGGAGGCAATTCGGATTGTGGCGCAGAGGTTTATGCCGCATCTAGCGGAATTTGTCTCTTCTCAGCAGATATCGAAGGTGGTTGGGGAAATGTGCTCATCATCCGCCATCTTTTACCCAATGGTGATTGGGTCGAGACTTTGTATGCGCATCTAGAAGATCGCTTGAAAGAATCAGGAGATATCGTAGGCGCTAGGGAATTACTAGGGCATATTGGAGATGGTGCTCCTCCTTGTGGAAATAGCGCTCCCTACTATGCGCATCTCCACTTCGAGCTTAGAAATGAAAATTGTGCGTATTTTGGGAAGGTAGGAAACGGGTATTCCGAAGAACACAAAGGCTGGCTAAATCCTACAACATTTATTGTGGCGCGAAGAAAGGGAAAAGTGGGGCGATGAACTCTACCTCCTTCTCCTCGCTCCTCCAAACATAAAAAATGATCACTAAAAAAAAATATCGCCCCAACTATCGAATCCGAAAGGCTTATTGGACCGCTTTTGTGGTTTCCATGAGCTATGTACGCTTATCCTTCTTTAGTAAATTCGCTGGTAAGGCTTATTATGAAGCGCGGATAACGAATTTGCATCTTCGAAATGCCGAACGCATTAAAGTCGCTATTCTGGAATTGGAAGGACTTTTTATAAAAGTTGGACAACTGCTCTCGATTTTAAGCAATTTCCTTCCAGAATCCTTCCAAGCACCTTTGGAAGCGCTACAAGATCAAATTCCTGCTCGACCTTATGCCGAAATTGAAAAGCGCATTGAAGATGAGTTGGGCGCAAAACCTGAAGAAATATTCCTAGAATTTGATAAAACACCTTTGGCCGCTGCATCTATCGGTCAAGTCCATAGGGCTTTATTGAAGGATAATACCGCTGTAGTTGTAAAGGTACAACATGTAAATATAGAAGAAATTGCAGATGTTGATTTGAAGGTCATGAAGCAATTGGTGAATTTGGCTTCGCGTTTTTTCAAGATCAAAGGAATGGAATATGCTTATACGCAAGTGGAAACAATGATACGGGAAGAGTTGGATTTTACTAGGGAAGCTGCTTCTATGCAAGCCGTTGCCGAAAATCTAAAAGAAGTAGAAGGCGTGAATATTCCACAAGTACAAGGTGAATTCTCAACGGCAAGAGTTTTGACAAGTACCTTTTGTGCTGGCGTAAAAATCAATCAATTAGCACAAATCAAAGAATGGGATATTGATCTCCATGAATTGGGCACTCGATTGGTGGAAGTTTTTTGCAAAATGGTTTTTGTCGATGGTTTCTACCATGCCGATCCACATCCAGGGAATATCCTTGTGCAGGAAGATGGAAGTTTGGTCCTGCTAGATTTCGGTGCTACGGGTTCCTTACAACCTGCTATGCGTGAAGGTTTTTTGAAACTCATTGAAGCAGCAGCTAAAAATGATGAAGAAAAAATAATTGAAGCCTTAATCGCACTTGGTTTCATTCCCAATGATCGAGCTTCCGAGAAAATAGCCGAAAAAGTTATCACCGCATTCCGCAATTTCCTTCAAAACGAAGTAGAATTTGACGGACTCAACTTCAAGAACCTCAAAGTCAATCCTCTGCAATCCAGTTTATTCAATCTAATTTCGGAAATCGGATTTCAAGGCATAGCCAATACCGTTCAAGTACCCAAGGATTATGTTCTACTGAATCGGATGGCGACACTCCTGTTGGGCATTTGCAATACCTTGGATCCTCACATCAATCCTATCGAAGTCCTACGCCCTTATTTCCAGTCTTTTGTACTAGGAGGAAAAGAGGAAATGGTTCAATTCATCAAAGGTATTTTTCAAGAAACAGCGACTACCCTACTCAGCATCCCTACGGACTTTCGACAAGTACTAAACAAGGCCAAACGCGGCGAACTCGAACTACAAATTCCTTCTGAACAACAGAAAATCAAGCTTTTCTATAGCATGGGGCAGCAATTAATTTTCTCCTTGCTCCTCGTAGCTGCGCTAGGTTTTGCCTACCTATTTCATCAAAGTGAAGCTCCCACGCTAACTAATTGGTGCTTAGGCGCAAGTGGATTGTTTACCTTTCTTTTTCTTCGTGCTTGGAAGGGCGCAAGGCAGGCGGCTCGTAGTTGATTTTTAACGCTAGAGAAGACCGTAGCCCTCGAGATCGAACTTAAAGTGCTTGCAAACTAACCAAATTGCAATAAACGCCTTTGCGCTCCATTAAGGTTTGGTGACTTCCTCGCTCTACGATATGACCTTCTTGCAGCACTAGAATTTCATCCGCATGTTGTACAGTGGAAAGGCGGTGAGCAATGACTAGACTTGTTCTGTTTTGCATGATTTTATATAACGCGTCCTGTACAAGATGTTCAGATTCAGAATCTAAAGCCGAAGTCGCTTCATCTAGAATTAGAATGGGTGGATTGCGGAGAATGGCTCGCGCGATGGTTAGGCGCTGACGTTGACCTCCGCTGAGTTTTTGGCCTCTATCTCCGATGATGGTCTGATAGCCATTTTCGGTATTCATGATAAAATCATGTGCATTAGCTATTTGAGCCGCTTTTTCTACTTGTTCTTGTGTAGCATTTTCAAAACCAAAAACGATGTTATTGTAAATGGTATCGTTGAATAAGAAAGCTTCTTGAGAGACGATTCCCATCAAGGCACGTAAATCATGAATTTTGTAGTTTTTGAGGTTGATTCCATCTAGCAAAACACTCCCATTTTCTACATCATAAAAACGCGGTAAAAGATCAGCAATCGTTGATTTTCCACCTCCTGATGGCCCTACTAGTGCTAAGGTTTTTCCCTTCGGAAGCGAGAACGAAATATCATGTAAGACTTGTTGTCCAGTATCATAGTTGAAGGAAACATTCTTAAAATCAATGCTTTTTGTAAAAGAATCTTTACTAACGGGTTGACTTAGTTCTTTGATAACTAGAGGCTCATCTAGTATTTTTTCTACGCGCATAGAAGCAGCGATACCTTTCTGGATATTGTAATAAGCAGTAGAAAATGCCTTGGCAGGATTGATGATTTGATAGAATATGCCCAAGTACACCATGAACTCTGCGGCTTCCATTTTATGGCTAAAAACTATCTGAGCGCCAAGCCATAATAAAACAACAAATACACTGACCCCTAGGAATTCAGAAAGCGGCGAAGAGAGATCCCGTCTTCTTAAAATCTGCGTCATCACATCTCTATATTCTTCGTTTTCTTTATCAAATTTTTGGGTTTCGTAGTTCATAGCATTGAATCCCTTGATGGCACGTAGGCCGCCAACCGTTTCATCCATGATGGATAAAATTCCTCCGAAAAGTTCTTGTGCCCAAGAAGCTTGCTTTTTTAATTTCTTCCCTAACCCTCCGATAATCAAACTTGTAAAAATAAGGAGAAAAAAGACAAACAAAGTCAATTTTGTACTAATGAGGAGCATTATCGACAAGGAAACTATAATCATCAATGGTTCGCGGAATACGACTTCAAGCATATTCAGTACACTCCATTGAATTTCTTGTACATCTGCGGTCATACGTGCAATCAAATCTCCTTTCTTCGTTTCTGAGAAATAGGAAAGCGGCAAACGCAAGACTTTGTCGTAGAGATTTTTACGAATGTCACGCACCACGCCTGTTCGCACCGAGGCCATCATCAACATGGCTAGATAGCGAAAGAGATTTTTTAGAAAAAACACGAGTATCACTAGTAAACAAACCAGCGTTAAAGCGCGAAGTTGGCCATTCATTTCTATAAAATGACTGAGTTGGTACTTGAATTGTGCTAGAATAGCATCCTTGGTCCAAAGCCAAGCAGGTTGTTCTCCAATAGGTTCTGTTTGTTCGAATAATATCTTTAAAAAAGGCCAAAGCAAGGCGATGGATAAGGTAGAGAAAATAACATAAAAGAAGTTGAAAACAATGTTTAGCGCAACATTGAGTCGGTAGGAGGTAACGTATCGAAGTAGACGACGGAAACTATTCATTCACATTCTTTGATTTTATAAGAGTACAAAGGTAGGAAATGAGGATGGAGAATGGAGAATTTATTGCCGAGGATTTAGGAATCAAGTGTCAGGTCGTTACTTCCACTTCAATAAATAGGTTTATCACTAGTAAATGGATGGATAATCGTACCTGCATCATTTATTTTTCCCCATTTATTACCTTTTCGGAGACTAATTCCTTGTTTTGCCTTGAACTGTAGAACTTCGTCATAGATTAAGGGAATGTGGATTTCACCAGAAGCTTTTAACCATCCAATTTTACCGTTTTTAGAAACCCGATAGTACCAAATATCTTTTTGTATGTTTTCATATTCACAAGCTAAATTTTGAAGCGTATTAGGTTGGCAAACACCGTACTTATCGTCAAGTTTAAATATTAGTGCATCATGAGACTGTTTTTGAATATCTTGATATTGAATCGGTGTAAGTTGTTCTCCATTTCCTTGAAATAAACCTTGCAAACCGTCCTTATGGACAATCCATTGTTTGTTGGTCGTACGAATAGTATCATATTCGACAGGAACCAGAATCTCCGTGGTAAGTGGATTTAGGGTTCCCCAATGGTTTTCCTTTCTCGCTAAAACTTTGTGCTTGTATACAAATTTGAATTCATCATATGCTGGTTGGAGTAGGAAGACTCCTTTTTTATCAATAAGTCCCCATTTTCCATCTTTCTTGGCGGAAGTATAGTAGTACTCATTAGAGCGAGAAATGAATATACTATTAAAGGAATTCACTTCTTCAAAATCAAAAGGAATAAGAACCTCATTTTGAGCATTGATATACCCCCATTTGCCGTCTTTTTTGACTGGAATCATCCCTTCACTAAAAGGTTTCATATCCTCATAAGTCGGGGGAATAATCTCTTTTGCCTTGTGTAAAAGACCAAATTTGCCTTCCATTTTAAACCCGACGTATTTGAATCCTCTAACCTTCTTCACTAAGGTATCGTATCTAGGACTTACCAGAATTTCATCATCTCCATTTTTGATACCATACTTACCACCTTCCTTGAAAGCATAAAGCCCAAAACTAGCTAAAGGAGGAGGCTCTGGCGCAAATTCAGGTTTCGTAGGTACTTGAGCAATAGCCTTTTGAGCGACAAATATGCAAAGCAAGGAAATAACTAACAAGGAAATTAGATCGCGCATGGATTTAAATTGTTTTAGATTAGCTATAAACGAACTAGTTTAAATTACTTGGACAAATATAGTGCGAGGTTTAACTAAGGACAGAAAAGAAAGGCTGACCAAAAATATGGCCAGCCAAAAGTTATCTTCAAGAAAGAACTAAAATGCATTCGAATTAAGGAAAAACGCACCTCATTATTCTTCTTCATTTTTCTCTGGACGCATCTGTGGGAAAAACAAAACATCCTGTATAGAATTCGAATTCGTCATAATCATAGCAAGACGATCCATGCCTACGCCAAGTCCAGCAGTAGGCGGCATTCCGTATTCCAAAGCACGTAGGAAATCTTCATCCAAGACCATCGCTTCATCATCCCCTCGCTTTCCAAGCTCCAATTGCTCCTCAAAACGCTTACGCTGGTCAATGGGGTCATTCAATTCAGAGAACGAATTAAGAATCTCCTTACCGTTGCAAATGGCTTCAAAACGCTCTACCAAGCCCGGTTTGCTGCGGTGTTTTTTCGCCAAAGGAGACATCTCAACAGGATAATCCGTGATGAAAGTCGGTTGGATAAGATTCGCTTCGCATTTTTCGCCAAAAATCTCATCAATCAATTTCCCTTTCCCCATAGACTTATCTATAGGAACATGCAATTGCTTGGCGGTTTCTCGTAATTGGTCTTCATCCATTTCCGAAACATCAATCCCCGTAAAGTGCTCAATAGCTTCAAACATCGTAAATCGTTTCCAAGGTCGCTTGAAATCGATGACATTCTCCCCTACTTGTACTTTTGTCGTTCCATTCGTATCAATGGCCACTTTCTCCAGCATTTCTTCCACCAAATTCATCATCCACTCATAATCCTTGTAAGCTACATAGAGTTCTATTTGGGTGAATTCTGGATTGTGGAAACGGCTCATCCCTTCATTTCTAAAATCTTTAGAAAATTCGTAAACACCATCAAAACCGCCAACAATCAAGCGTTTCAAGTACAATTCATTGGCAATACGCATGTACAAGGTCATATCTAGCGTATTGTGGTGTGTTTTGAACGGCCTAGCAGCCGCACCACCATATAAAGGTTGTAGAATAGGCGTTTCCACTTCCAAGTAACCTTTTCCATTCAAAAACTCACGAATAGAATTATACATCAAAGTACGCTTGACAAAAGCTTCCTTGACGTGTGGATTCACCACTAAATCGACATAACGTTGGCGATAGCGCAACTCTGGATCACTAAAGGCATCGTGTACTTTACCATCAGCATCCACCTTTACGATAGGAAGCGGACGAAGCGACTTCGACAAAAAGGTAAAACTGCTTACTTTGACCGTAATTTCACCTGTTTTAGTCAAGAAAACCTTTCCTTTCACCCCTACAAAGTCACCAATATCAAGCAACTTCTTGAAGAGCTTGTTGAAAAGATCTTTGTTTTCTCCAGGACAAATAGCGTCCCTTTGTACATAAATTTGAATACGACCAGAGGAATCTTGCAACTCCGCAAAAGCAGCTTTCCCCATGATTCGTTTCATCATGATACGCCCAGCAAGACTAACCTCTTGGAAATTCCGTTTCGATTCTTCTTCATTATGCTCGTAAAACTCTTTGATTTCCTTGGCGTTAGCCGATACTTCAAATTCATCTGCTGGATAAGGTTCGATACCTAAATCAATAATTTGTTGTAAGGCATCCCTACGCACGCGTTCCTGCTCGCTTAAATGCATGGAGTCTGGTTTTTTATCGTTAAAAATTAGACGCAAAGGTACGGATTTATAATGATGAATTAGGAATTACGAATTACGAATTACGAGTTATCCCTCATCCCATATGGATTTTTCGAAGAAAAATCCTTTGTCCTTTGTCCTTTGTCCTTTGTCCTTTGTCCTTTGTCCTTTGTCCTTTGTCCTTTGTCCTTTGTCCTTTGTCCTTTGTCCTTTGTCCTTTGTCCTTTGTCCTTTGTCCTTTGTCCTTTGTCCTTTGTCCTTTGTCCTT
>JAHDHB010000656.1 GCA_020631545.1 Saprospiraceae bacterium
GAACCGCCTGAAACAGTGCCGACTACAAACGGATAGCGGGTTTAGCTGCCCAAAATGAACGCTTAA
The DNA here is from genome assembly GCA_020631545.1 of Saprospiraceae bacterium. GTDB lineage: Bacteria > Bacteroidota > Bacteroidia > Chitinophagales > Saprospiraceae > JAHDHB01. The sequence continues at coordinate 67 of JAHDHB010000656.1, forward strand.
GGACTAGACTACATTTTATTCTTCTTTTCTCTCTTCCTTCTCACACAGTTTTGTATCTTGTATTAGTCATAAATCTTTAGACGTTACAAAACCAAATGCCTTATGAACGAAGAACTATTCAATTGGATTACAATAGGTTGGATGTTCATTGCGATCATCGTTATTCCCTTGTCGTTGAAGCTTACGGCTCCTTATGGGCGCCATACGAGAAAAGGGTGGGGGACTATGATCGACAATAAACTAGGCTGGATTATAATGGAATTGCCTGCACTGTCGATGGTTTGGATTGTCTACAGCTTTGGAGTTATTAAAGATAACCAAATCGTTTATTGCTTTCTGGCTTTTTGGAGTATTCACTACGTGAACCGTACCTTAATTTATCCTTTTAGGATACGGACTAAAGGGAAAAAAATGCCTATTTCGATCATCGCTTTTGCTATTCTTTTTAATTTGATGAATGGTGGTTTGATTGGGTATTATTTTGGGAATTTTGCTAGTTATACCACGGAATGGTTGACGGATTGGCGGTTTTTGCTTGGTGTGACTTTGTTTTTTATAGGAATGGGTATCAACATGTACTCTGATAATGTGTTAATTAATCTTCGAAAACCTGGTGAAACTGGGTACAAAATTCCCTATGGGGGCTTTTTTCGCTATGTTTCTTGCCCTAATTTATTTGGTGAAATGGTAGAGTGGTTAGGCTTTGCCTTGATGACTTGGTGTTTACCTACCTTGTCTTTTTTCATTTGGACTGTTGCAAATTTAACACCGCGTGCACTGGATCACCACAAATGGTATAAGGAGAAGTTTGAAGATTATCCAAAGGAAAGAAAAGCAGTATTTCCCTTTATACTTTAGCTTGTAAGATTAGGTTTATAATGATTTGGCGAGCTTTTTTCCCTTCTGGGGTAGGGAATATGGGCCAAGCATGAATCATATCCTTTCCTTCATGTACAGTAATGGTGGTGTTCGTACGGCTAACGTTTTCAACGAATAGTCGCTGATCCGGCATCAAAATATCATCCGTAGCAATGAAGATGTTAATAGGCGGAAGGTTCGATAAATTGCCAAAAAGTGGACTTACGAGCGGATCTTTCGAATTCGTTTGCCCAAGATACCATTGATGAATGACTTGTAAGTGTTTGACATTGAGCAATACTTCTCTTGGCTGTACCTCTAGGATGGCAGGGTTTTCTAAACTCATATCCATCAAGGGGCAGATGGGGATGAGCCTAGAGGGAAAAGGCAACTTTAATGCGGGAAGTTGTAAAGCTAAACTTAGCAGTAAATTCCCGCCAGCGGAGTCGCCTCCTAGTAGGATTCTATCGGCATCATAGCGCTTTAAAGCTTCTTGGTACGTAGCTAAAATATTTTCGGTCACTTCTAAGGCTTGGTGTTCTGGTGTTTTGGGGTAATCGACCATCCAAGTTACACAACCCGCCTTGTTCGCAATGTCAGCAATAGCTTGCCAGTGAAATCCTACAGGGCCATACATGAAAGCTCCTCCATGAATATAGATTAAGACTTTTTTTGTTTTTATTTTCTTAGGTGTTAGGATAGAAATGGACGTTTGTTGAACTTTAAATTGTTCGACCGCACAGCCCTTCCGCAGTATCCAATAGGGATAATGAATATCTAACCACCTTTTTTTTCTAGGCGGTTTCCACTTCCTTTTTTCTCCTAGGAGATGCATGAGTGACTTTAAGAGACGAGTTTGTAAACTATCCATAGATAATATGATTTTATTGTATCAATGTTTTTTCTTTTCCGTGGGACCTAATTCTTCAATTTTATAGCCATCGGGATAGGTGGGAGGAATTCGGTTGGTTGTGTGTAGTTTGGGCGTTTTACGGGCTGGAAGAAATCGTAGCAACGATGCTCGTAGCTTGAAAATACTAGCGACTAGTATACGAATAGGAAGTGGTGCTTTTTTGTATTGTAAGGCATTCAACAAGGGCTCATCCAGCATGGCTAAGACAAAAGGACGTGCCAAGGGGAAAAGAAAACGTGGTAAATACCAGCTAAGAAATAAATTTAGCGTATAGTCGGCTACTCGTCTTCCTCCTTTGGTGAACCGAAATTTGGTTTGCTCATACTGCTGGTTAAAAACTTCAAATGCTTCTACGGTTTTGGGAATATCCTGTATCCCCATTCGAAGGCCGATTTCTTGCCAAAAAATAAAGGAGGCTTTTACTTCTTTCGCTGTTAACTTTCGATAACCATATTTATCGATAAAACGTTTTGGCTCAAAGAAAAAGGTACTGAGGACGTAGAGGAAATCCTCATTCGAAATACGAAAACGACTATGAATGGCATTCATCCGTGCGATTGCTCGTTGGCCACGTTCACTGTCATAACCATTTTCTATAATTTCTGACAATAGCAAATCGGTATCGTCATAGCGCTTCTGTGTATGCTTTTCAAATTCTTTTGTATGATCCAATAGATTGCCAATGCTGGCAATAGCATAAGTTCGCAGAAAAGCGAGCTCCAAGGCACGAGTGCTTTCAAAAGGGAATTCATGGAATCCAGAAAGATAAGCAATCTGGTAATGATCCTTTTCAGCGTCTAGCTTTTCGATTTTTTTTAATATGCGATGCCGACCAAACAAGGGTTTTTAGTTAAGAGTTTATAGTTAGGAGTTAGGAGTTATTCTGTTCGCACTATGCACCACTCCAGCAATTCTCGGTTTGCAAAAGCAATAGGGTGTTCGCAAGAGAAGGCGGTAGCCTTCGAGGTTCTATAGCAATGGGTTTCAA
>JAHDHB010000068.1:0-16271 GCA_020631545.1 Saprospiraceae bacterium
GCATAGTACGATAAGTAGCCTTGTTAATAACTACCATAAAATGCAAAATTATACACTAGTAAATTCTGTTGGAACGCTCTGACTAGCAGTGTTTTGGGTTGCTAAATACGTTTACGGAACAACTTGTCGGCTGAAGCCAACGTTACTCATTATATTTTGCTTGGAATTTTCGATAAAGAGCCTTTTGTTTATTATCCAAATCGATTTCCTTTCCTTGGATGAAAGCCGATTCTACCTTGCAAGTCCGCATATCTAGGACATCGCCAGCGACTAGGATGAGCGTGGCGTCTTTGCCTGTTTCTAGGGAACCCGTTGTTTTGTCGATGCCTAGGATTTTGGCCGTATTTAGCGTTAAAGCTTGAATACCAGCTTCATAGTCTAAGCCGTAAGAAACGGCTTGGCCTGCTTGGAAAGGTAAAGTGCGCTGCTCCCAAGCACCATTTTCACTAAAGCAAAATAGGACGCCCGCTTTTTGTAAGAGCGCAGGAGTTTTGTAGGGCATATCCACATCTAAATCCTGATGTTCGGGGAGGCGTTGCGTTTTAGCTAGAATGACGGGGATGTTATTTTCCTTCAATAAATTAGCCACCATGTACGATTCTCCTCCTCCAACAATGACAATTTTAAGATCTAGCGCTTTGGCAAAATCAACAGCATCCATCAACGCTTTGGATAGCCCAGCGTGAATGAAAACCGTTTGAGATTTATCAAAAATACCTTTCAGCGCTTCAAATTTTAAGTTTTTTTCTTGGTGATTGCCCACTTGGTAAGCTTTGGCTTCTTCGAAAAAAGCGCGTGTTTTGGCGACTTGTTCTGCGTATTTTTCGTTCTTGGAAATGCCCGGTTTGGCCGACCAAAAACCTGAAAATTTATAAGGACGCGGCCAGTTTAGGTGTACCCCGTCATCTGCACGATAGGCTGCATCTTCCCAGTTCCAAGCATCTAAGGAAACGATAGAAGAAGTGCCTGTTACTCGACCTCCTTCCGGTACTATCTGTGCCAACATGACGCCATTGGAACGAATCGTAGGAGTTACTTTAGAATCCGTGTTATAAGCAATCAAAGATCGAATGTTAGGATTGAATTCACCCACTTCGTAATTGTCTCGGGTAGAACGCACTGCATCGATTTCCTTTAGGCCAATTTGGGTGTTTGGAGCAATCAAACCAGGATAAACATGCTTTCCCTCAGCCACAATCGTCCGTTCATAAGCGCTCTTATCAATACGTATCGTTCTGGCATCGCCTACGAGCGTCAATTTACCATCTTGGAAGCCAATGGCGCTGTTTTCAATCACTTTTCCATTGCCTAAATGCGCGGTAGCATTTAAGATTAGGATAGCGCCTTTTTGAGGTTCAGCAGGTGTTTGTTGTGCAAAAGCAACGCTGACGATTGCTGTTAATATTAAAGAGAATATAGCTTTCATAGTCGTATTTTCTTGTTCGAAGATAACTTTAAGTTCTCCGCGAACCACTTCATAAAACATTCAAAAAAAAGATGGGCGTTAGCAGGAAAATTTAAAATTACCGTCTAACAGGAACCCTTAGTGCAAATCATCACAGTGGTATTCAGGCGTTTTGTTGCCTCTTGCCTTTTGTGTTTTAGCACCACCTTTCTTAGCGCCTAACATTTTCTGAATCAAACGATTCCGTTCTGCCTGTATCGCTTCCCTTTTCTTCAAATCTTCCTCTTTGCTGTAGTATAAAATACCATCTACAAAAGTTTTTTCTGCTTGTGCATAGATGGAGAGAGGATTATCAGACCATAAGACGACATCGCCGTCTTTTCCTGCTTTTATACTGCCTACGCGATCATCAATACGCAATAATTTAGCAGGGTTTAGCGTGACGAATTTCCAAGCTTCTTCTTCGGATACATCGCCATACATGACTGCTTTTGCAGCTTCCTGGTTGAGCCGCCTTCCCATTTCATGGCTGTCTGAATTGAAAGCGGTAAGGACTCCTTGCTCGTGCATAATCGCACCATTATAAGGTATGGCGTCAATGACTTCATACTTATAAGCCCACCAATCGGAGAAGGTCGAACCACCAGCGCCATGAGCTTTCATTTTTTCCGCTACCTTATACCCTTCTAGGATGTGGGTGAAGGTATTGATGCGAAAATTAAACATTTCAGCGACTTTCATCAACATATTAATCTCACTTTGTACATAAGAATGGCAAGTAATAAAGCGTTGGCTGTTAATGATTTCTAGTAAAGCTTCTAGTTCTAAATCACGTCGGACGGTTTGTCCTGACTTTAGTTGTGCTTCATATTCTTTTGCTCTAGTAAAATGGTCGATAAAGACCTGCTCTACCCCCATTCTTGACTGAGGAAAACGGATGTTAAATTCATCCCCCCAATTGGATTGTTTCACATTTTCTCCTAGGGCAAATTTGATGAATTTAGGCGAATTTTCCAGTTTCATAGCCTCAGGAGCCAAGCCCCAGCGCGGCTTAATCAAGGCGGACTGCCCACCAATAGGATTTGCAGAACCGTGCAATAACTGGGAAGTCGTAACTCCTCCAGCCAAGTGCCGATACAAGGAAACATCCTCGGAATTTACGACATCACCGATTCGAACTTCGGCAGAACTATTAGGCGCACTTTCATTCACGCCCTTGCTGATGCCCATGTGTGAATGTTCGTCAACGATCCCCGCCGTCAAGTGTTTACCCGTTCCGTCAATGACGGTACAGCTATTATCCGTCAAGTTTTTACCAATTTTAGAAATTTTACCATTTCTAAGGAGGACATCCGTATTTTCTAGGATTCCATCACGCTCATTGGTCCAAACGGTGGCATTTTTAATCAAGTAATTTTTAGCCGTAGGCAATGTTTCTGCGCCATAAGCGACGAAAGGAAAGATTACTTTTCCAAGTTCTTTATCTTCTTGCTCCTCTTTTTTCTTTTCCGCTGATTTTATATCTCCCGTTCGCTTTGCAGTCCAATCGATCCATTCACCCTTAGGATTCGTTCCCCGTCCATTCCAAACTGCTCCATTTTTTAAACCGCTAAAGCTGTAAAATCCTTCTTGTTCATCCACAGAAAAGCTCAAGGAAATCAGATTTCCTTGGAGTTGATGCTTGACATCTTGCTTGGTTGTATCGTTTAGAATTAGCTTTAGTTTTGTCTTTCCTTCCATCTTTTTTGCTTCTAGCTCATAAGACAATCGACCAAAGGTAAGTTGATACTTCCCATCCAATTCCGCGTTATCCAAGCGGCTGATTACGTAGGCTTTACCATTTACCCAGTTATGGTGAATGGTTGTTTTTTCTTTAAAAATATTCCCCGAAGTGATAAGAAAATTCGCCAATTTGCCACGTTCTAAGCTACCAAGCTGTGTATCAGCCCCTAAGAGCTTAGCGGGGGTCAAGGTCATGGCCTTTAGCGCATCTGTTTCTGAAAGACCATTTTCGACAGCTTTTCGGATATTTTTTAAGTAATCCGATCTTTTTTTCAAACCGTGAGAAGTGAAGGTAAACTCAATGCCTGCCTTTGCCAATCTAGCCGCATTCGTAGGCGCTAGCTCCCAATGCTTCATTTGTGCTAGAGTAACTACTCGCGCATCGAAAGGATCTTCGACATCATAAGCCTCTGGGTATTTTAGGGGTAGGATAAATGCAGAGCCTGTTTTTTTCAATTCATCAATACGTTGATACTCATCGCCTCCACCTCGAATAATATAGGTGACCCCAAATTCTTTACCCAAACGGGCAGCCCGCAAAGCTTCTAATCGATCACTAACGCCAAAGATTTGAGGAAGGCTACGTAAATCGTTCCAAGCCTGTAGGGAGAGATTCTTTTCCTCCTTGTAACCAGCCGTTTTGTACCAATCTCCATCCAAGTAAGTTTGGCGCAACAGCGCAATGGCTCCCATCTGCGAAGTGGGGTAGTTTTGAGTCGATTTGCCTTTACTGAACGTCAGATGAGCGGCTGCTTTTTCCTTCAAAAGCATCAAATGTTCTCGCTCGTCGCCAAGCAAAACCATAGCGGAAGAACCTCTGGATATGCCGTCCATTTGGTGAGTGAGAACGGCACCAAAACCTATTTTTCGATACTCTTCGGCCATTTTTTTATCGCCTTTAAAGTTGACTGCTGCTTCAAATTCGCATTTTAAAGCTTCATTCCAAGCATAAGCCCCCTTTTTATTGGAGTATTCTTGTGGTTGCTTTTCGGGCTTGCTGCCTACGGCTTTGGGTTCTGGGAGGCCATAGTTGGAGTACAAGTCCAAGAAAGAAGGGTAAATGTATTTTCCTTGAAGATCAATAACCACCGCATCTTTAGGAACAGGAATTCCCTTGCCTACGTTGACGATTTTTCCTTTTTTGATAATCAGAGTTCCTTGCTCTGCCTTTGTATTATAAGCTGTTACGACATTAGCATTGATGAAAGCGTAATGCCCGTCCCGCTCATCATAAACAGCATCTTGGGGGAAGGTTTTTTGTGCAAATAGCGATATTGCCATCATAAGACAATAGGCTAGACCGAGTAGTTTTTTCATATTGTTCGTTTCGATTGTTCGTCGGAAATTTGTAGAATTCCAACTATCTTTTCACTCATGGATTTTCGGCGTCATCGCTTGAATTTCCGATAATTTATTAGGAGCTTAACAAAGGACTATTCTTTCGTCGCTTTATGTTGAAAGCTTAAAACTAGTGTTTGCACTGAAAATGAGCCGCTAGCATTGGGCTAAAATATTCAATTCTATTACCAAATAAGACTAAAGTTAAGTTTAAAACTACAATTTGGTAAATTAAATGTATGATTTTCGGTGGTTATTGTTCCTACTTTTAAATACGAATCTCCTTCTAACTCATAAATCGTTACTGTTTCATTTTTGGGTTCAACAATGATATAATAAGGTACTTTTTGCTCTTGATAAATTCTCAACTTGAGACCTTTATCTTTCGTTGCAGTTTTAGGTGATAAGATTTCAGCAATAAAATGGGGGGCGACTTCTAGATATTCATTTATCCGATGACCACAAAAGACAAATATATCTGGTCGTAGTACTGTGGTTTCTGAAACTATCCAATCTAATTCCGCATAGACATGGCAATCCAAACATTTAGCAAGATTTCCATATATCTGAGCAAGAAGTGAAGATAATATAAACTGGTGATTTCCTTTTGGAGATGGAGACATCGCAAAAGGAATACCACGAATAAGTTCCCAATCTCCTTTCCATGATAGGTAATCCTGATAGGTATAGGTCGGTAATTCTTGCTTTGCTAAAGTCATTTTTATTCCTTTTCTTTAAAGATATGGAATTTAGTGGAAACTTGCTAGATGGTTGAAGTACAAACAAAAAACGCTCAGTTCTACGAAAAGGCTTATATTGAGGCAGTAATGGAAGCTTGTTAGGACGTACACTGCCCTAGTTTAAACCTTCCAATTTTTGCAAATCCAGAAGCCCAACCCTAAAAACTTTGGAAGGTTATTTCTCTAAATTTTCACTTCGTAGACATTATATCTTTTGTAAACTTCCCCATTCACGACTTTCATTCCACGATTCATCATCACATTATCTTCTAAAATCCAACTGGCTTCTCCGTACTTTAAACCTAGTTTAAAACCATTCTGAATCAAGGTGTTGTAGAAGACGGCGTCAAGCCCTTTGCCTTGGTATTTTGGTGAAATTCCTAGTACGATAACTCTTAACCACTCAATTTTCTTCTTTTGAGTGAAGATTTTTAGAAAATTGAAAGGAAGTAGGCGACCATTCATTTGTTTGAAGACATAATTGTAATCCAACAAGGCAATTCCCATTCCTACGACTTCCCCATCAATCTCCCCAAAAAGAATGAGCGAAGGCTCGGCGATAGGTTTAATGTCTTCTGCCAACTCATCAATTTCCGCATCCGTCATCGGTACGAAGCCATAATTATCCTCCCACGCTTCATTCCACAAATTTTTGATGTGTTGTACTTCTTCCTTGATTTTCTTCATGTTAACGGGGCGGATGGTCATTTTTGCTCTTTTCTGAGCGATGTCCGCCACGCGCTGCAACTTGGGATTTCCTAGTACATCCTCCTTGGTCATTTTGTAAGCAAGGAGCCCCATTGTTTTTTCAAAACCATAATTAGTAATGAGATCAATATAATACTTAGGATTATAGGTCATCATCATTCGAGGCGAATCATCAAAGCCTTCTACTAGTAAACCGTAGTCATGATTGCTGCTAGGACTCGCAGGGCCATGCATGATATTCAAGCCTTTATCTTGCAACCAAGCTTTTGCCGTATCGAATAATTTATTGGCCACTGCTTGATCATTGATGCATTCGAAGTACCCAAAAAAACCGGTTTTGTCTTTATGCGTTTCGTTGTACAAATCGTTTTTGATGGCAGCAATACGACCAACGAGTTCTCCGTCTTTATAAGCTAAATAGCATTCTTGTTGCCCAAAATTGAAGAAGGAAAAGCTAGATTTGAAGCGTTTCTTTATATCCATCAACAAGGGGGGAACCCAATGCGGATCGTCCTTGTATATTTTCCAAGGAAATTTGATGAATTGGTTGAGTTGTTTTTTGTTGCTTACTGTAATGATCTCTATCATAATGGTTTATTGATTGATGAGGAGGATGAAGTCGTTTTTACAGTTATTAGATGCCTAGTATTCTGCCATCGTGAGAATAATGAGCTCACGACCTTCCAGTTTTGTGAGTTTGCTTGGCGTGTTGGCAAAAAATGGAAGGTCTTAGAAAAGCATACTACCTCAGCTAAAACCTTCCATTTTCTGCCATCTCACCATTCCTTCCCCCAAAACTGGAGGGTTACTGCTCCCTACTTTTGTAGTACAGCAAGCAAAAGAACATAGACGCTTGTTCTATAAATATCGTGAGATAGTTTTCAGGATATTTTAAAAAGAATATTAACTATAGAACAAAAATATTTGCAGGATATTATCAGAGCCTCGGCTAAAGCTAGCGTTCTGATGTACCTGCAAATATTTTAAGCTATTAAAAACTAAATTAGACCTAATTTACGTCCAACTTTAGCATAGGTATCAATAACAAAATCAAGGTGATCATCATTGTGTGTCGCCATGAAACTATTTCTCATCATCGCTTTGCCTGGAGGCGTAGCAGGAGAGATAAAAACATTGACGAAAATCCCTGCATCAAAAAGTCCTTTCCATAAGTGGAAAGCCTTGGTATCATCACCAACGATAACGGGAACGATAGCCGTTTCACCATCCATCACTTTGAAACCCAAGTCGATAAGTCCTTTTCGGACTTTATTAGCATTGTAAGCTAACTTATCTACACGGTGTGGTTCTTTTTCCAAGATTTCCAAGGCTGCCAAAGCAGAAGCAACAGAAGCAGGAGCAGGAGAAGCACTAAAAATCAAAGCAGGGCTAAAGTGCTTTAAGTAGTTGATAACGCGCTCATCTCCAGCTACAAATCCACCAAGAGAAGCTAGTGTTTTACTAAAGGTACACATAACTAAATCGACTTCCTTATTAAGGCCAAATTTGCTAGCCGTACCCCTTCCTCCTTCTCCAATTACACCAAATGCATGCGCATCATCTACAAGGATCTGTACATTATAGTCTTTGGTAGCTTCTGTCAATTCATCAAGGTGTGCTACGTTTCCAAAGGTGCTAAAAACACCATCAGTCACCAATAAAGCACCAGCGCCTTCCGGTAGTTGCTTAAGACGACGCTCCAGGTCCTTCATGTTATTGTGCTTATAACGAAGGATATTCACGCCCATTCCACCACGCGCCATTAAGTTTCCAGAAACAATACTAGCGTGGTTATCTTTATCAGAGATAATGTAATCACCTCTTCCAACAAGCGGCTGAATGACGCCTTGCCCTGTTTGATAGCCTGTGCTAAAAAGCAAAGCAGCTTCCTTTCCTACAAATTTGGCTAGTTTTTCTTCCAACTCAATGTGCAAATCAATCGTTCCTGTCAAGTATCGAGAACCTGAGCAGCTTGTTCCATATTTTTCTATCGCCTTGATGGCTGCTTCTTTTACCTTTGGGTGAGCTGTGAGTCCCAAGTAGTTGTTGGAACCCGCCATGACAACAGGGCGTCCTTCCATAGAGACAACAGGCCCTTCGCTTTCTTCTATTGGGCGAAAATAAGGATATATTCCTTCAGCTTTCACCTTATCGGCACGGTCATATTCGTGGCATTTTTTGAAAAGCGTCTTGTTTGTTGGCGTAATATTACTCATGAGAGATTATTTGAAGAATGATATAGTAGGTTTTGGTTATCAGGGGGCTTAGTTGTTTTATTAAATGGAGTTGGAATTCTTAGACTACTATCCATTAGTAAGTAGACTAATTCCTAAAAATACAAATATAGGGATAAGGAATGAATTCAACTTAATGGAATTGCAATATTTGAAGGGTTTTATTATTCCATTGGATTTATCAGACGGATAAAAATAAAGAAAAGATGTTGATTTTTTTGTAGAAGGGCAGGGGTAATTAGTTGATAATCAAGTTTTTATTTTGTGGGAAGGGCGCACGTTGATGAAATATATCGGCACGGTAGATTCACGTACACTAGGTTCTATCGAACAGGCAAAAAAAGAAAAAATGCTGTTGATATAGAAAGAGGAAACAGGCTAAAATCCTTGGGTATAAGGATTTAACGGTGTCAAGTTGCTTGAAAATAAGTGTACGGATGCGTTTTATCGCTTGGTTCTTCTAATCTTTTTAGCTTCTTTAATAAAAGTATCAATGATTTTTGTCGTTCTAAAAGGATGCACCATATGATAAAGATGCTCTCGGAAAAGATCGGTTTCGGTATAATCCGTAATATCAATGACTTTTACATCATTATTTTCATTGTGATAGATGCTATGAACATATTTGGCTACGGCATCTTTTTCGCTCTTGAGTATCAGCACGGGAATATTATGCTTGTGCATGTTGGTTAAGCCCATTTGACCTTCGAAAGAAATAGACTCTAGCAGAGCAGAATAAACTTGAATAGCAAATATTTTGACTGGGACACGGCTTAAAGCTCGCTTGATGGGAACGCGATTTAGGCGAGGAAGAGAATCAAAATTACTCATAAGATAGAGCATTCGTTCTTGTGCAGCCTTCCAAGCTCGATCACGTAAAGCAGAATCTTTGTGAATAAACCATTTCGCTAAATTAATGCCCCGTTTTCGCACACTTTTTTTACTATCGAAAGGAATGACACGCCTAAATCCTTGTAACATCGTACTGGCAAATGTATTTTTTGAGGCTTTTGCAGAAGGAATGATGACATTATCCATAAAACCTAATAAAGCGTGCTTGCTTTCGCCTCCAAAAAATGGATTAGAACCAATGCGACCATGCAAATATTTTTTGATGCCTTCTAGTTCGTCAAAATCTCGGTCAATCATTAAAAAATAAATATTTCCCATGGAATGATCAAACAAGTAAACGGGATGTCCCTTTGAACCAAAATAAGAAACGGCAGCATCTATATTTTTCACAACATGCTGAGAATATTGCTCTTTTGGAAGATCGTAGGGGACGGAGCCATAGTGCATCGCTGCCGCAAGATATTTGTGTGAAGGGAGTGCCGCAAGCAAGCCATCAAAGGAATTAAGCCCTAGAAAACCATGTATGAATAAAACAACAGGTTGTTTAGAGCGATATTCTTCATAGGGATTCGCAATATCTATTCGAATTTCACTCGTCCCATAAGGCGTCTCACGATTCACTTGTATTTGTGGCCAAGTCAAGGCATTATCATCAATAAAGACCGTCATGCGCTCTTCTACGTTATCCATGTGCCGTAGAAAACTTGGACTCTCATTGGGCTTGCCCCATTTAGAAAAAAGCCAAGCTAAAGCCCGTCGTTTATCCGCTTTGGTCGCTAGAAAAGCAATCCGTTTAGTTTGCATGAGGAATTGCGGCGTGACGGTGACCTCTATTTCATCGCCTTCGTAAACGACAACAGATATTTTATCAGAATGAAAAGCAGCGGATTGTCTAGTGATGGCAGCTACAGAACCTCTAGGCGTACAAGCCAGAAAAGCATAGTCATAACCCTCTTTATCATGTTCTTGTAAGAAATTGGAGAACGATTCGTTGTATTCTTCTGAGTAGGTTTCTAGATTATCCCTAGACAAAGAACTGCCCCATATTTTGTCTTTCGTCAATAAGCCCCTTTTTAGCAGTTGCTTCAAAAAACGAGCAGCATTGAAGGCCGAATTTAAGTCCCGTTGTCGAGCCACAGGAGAATTGACGTAGCAATAGTATATTAATTCAGGCTGCTTGATTTCAGCATAATGCTTGTAGATATAATAGTATGGGCCTGAAGGAGAAATGCCGTGAGAGAGCGCAACAATAATGGGTTTCCCTTCTTTCGCTAATTCATTTACATATTGAATAAAATCCTTCCCTACTGCTTCATCAAACTCCGCTTTTGTTTTAAAATAGAGCGTTTCTGGAGCGGCATATCCTCTAGTCCTTCCTTGTACTACTAAATCGAGATCCTTCTTCAAAGTCAGTGTATTTTGCTGGTTCATCCTACTATAATTCTATCAATAACGGTTGAAAGATTTCACTATTGGGAGGGCGAAGTTAATTCATTTACCGTAAATATAGTACTCTAATTTAACGAAATTTTTGGAAAATGGTTTTAGACATAGCAAACTAATGTTGAAAGAATGTGATAAGGCTTTGAATACAGGCTATACAAGGTTATAGCTGTGACATATTCTTTTGAATAATTTATCTTCCGCTAAGAATCTGCGCTATAAAATAACAACAACTAAGTTGATTTATCAAGGAGAAGGAAGCAGGAGTCCCTTTTATACTATGTGCTGCCATTTTGTTGTTTTTTAAGCACCAAATTACAAGCAGAGGCTTTGAATTACAGGTCGTTGCAAAGTTTTTTTTGACCGTTTTTCAACGTAAGAAAAGTCAATATTAAAAATGTCATAAAATACGCTACTCCTTTGTGTCTCTGTGTCTTTGTGGCATTTTTTTACGCCAAAACCTTAGCTAATGGCGTAGCCGTCTTATAATTTATCCCTTCGGTTGCATTAGGAATCCTTTGGTTTTTAGAAGAGAAACCTAGGGGACAAAAAAAATGGAAAGACCGCATTGTAAGCAATCTTTCCATTTTTACTAGAGACTTAGTTCGTCTAAATCTTTTACAGTTTTTTTCTAGCACCCATTATGAGCGAGAAGGTATTAAGTTTTTCATCTTTAGCACCCATGCCATCCAAAGCAGCTTTAAAGGTAGGTTGGATAAAAAGATGAATATCTTTCGTCAATTGCCTTTCTAAGCCAAGACCTAAATTAACCGTATAGTAGTTATTCGCTTTAAAATTACCGCCATGAATCAACCCTTTTTCCTTGTTGCTGTATTCAAACTCAAATTGAGAAGGATCAAGATCCGCTGGAATTAAATCATAATCATATTTGCTATAAGCAATGAAATGACCAGAAAGCCCAACAACGGCAAATGGACGCCAATTTACTGACTTTTTGATGGTAAACTCTAAGTTTAGCGGTATTTCCACTTCACTAATCAGGATACTCGCTAGTTGTACAGGATCTTCTGCTACAGGGACAATGTCTCCAGGGGAGAAGCTAAATTGCTTATGATTATAAACTAAACCGGACTGAATTTGTAGATATTGGTTAAGTTCTTTAGAAAGAACGGCTCCTGCTGATGCCCCAAGGCTATACCTTTTATCTTTCATATTCATATCTGGTGATGCGAATATGCGTAGATGAGTCGGGCGGTTTTGCTTTAGTTTTGGTAAGGGATCCCTAGACACTTTAGCTAAAAGTGCTTCTTCGTCAACATTTACAGGGAGTTCGATGTAATAAACTTTACCATCTTTTCCTTCGATAGGAATGACTAAACTTGCTGTATTCGTGTTCTTTTCCTTCAAGTTTGTTGAAGGAATTGTTGAAACAGGAGTATTATTTTTAATGGATAATCGTGTAGCAATAGGCTCATCGACAAGGGCTTGTGTTGCAGTGGTTTTAGTACCTTGAGTAGTATACGGAGTGGTCGTACTTGTTGATGGTTCCTTACGCATCTTATTCCTCTTTGCATTCCTAGCAAAGTTTGTTGTGTTAGCCTTATTAGTCCCTACAATAGGCTTTTTAAGCTTAGTATTTAAGGCGTTATGATTCGTGGCGGCATTCGTTAAATCCTCATTTTGGCTAGTTGAAGCTGTTTGAAGCACTTTTTCCGAAGAAGTTTTTTTGCCTTGATGGATACTACCAAAGTCATCCTGATTTTGTACAGAAGCAGAAGGCGTAGAATTTTGATTTACTTCTTGTTCAGCAACCATAGTATTCCGATGCTCTTTTGCAGTGGAAACAGCGGCTTGGGCTGTAACTGTTTGGCCTGTAGCTTTTTGAGCAGTACTTGGCGAAGTTGTTTTAGTACTTGCAACAAACTGGAAAAGCAACCAGACGGCAAGGATAAGACCTACAAACTCTAAGCTCTTGTAAAAGAAGAGTTTGCTCCTAGAGCCTTTGTCATCATCCAGCATTTTATCCATTGCTTCCCAATCATCTGGATTGTAGGGGATTTCCAGATCTTTGAGCGCATTGCTAGCAATAAGATCGATGTAATTATTTTCCATTTCTACTGTATTTAGAGGCAAGCATTTTTTGTAACTTGACCCGGGCTTTGAGCAAATTGGATCGCGAAGTACTTTCCGTGATTCCAAGCCTTGCGGCAATATCTTTATGCGGATATCCTTCTATGGCATAAAGATTAAAAACAGTGCGATACACAGGAGATAACTGTTGCACAGCTTCCAATATTTCTTTTTCAGTACATTGGCTTACGGCATCTACCTCAGTACTAGGCTCGTACTGGGCATGTTCAAGGTCTTCTGTTCTACGGCGCACGGCTTTTCGATAGAAGTCAATAGAGGTATTGACCAAAATTCTGCGCATCCAAGCGGATAAGGATGTTCCTACTTTAAATTTGTGCAGATTTTTAAAAATTTTGATAAATCCTTCATGCAGAATGTCTCTAGCGTCCTCTTGGTTGTTTGCATAACGCATACAAACCCCCATAAGCTTGCTGTAATGTTCTTCATACAGCTTCTTTTGCGCCCAACGCTCCTCGCGTAAGCAGGCGGCGATTAGTTTTTCTTCTTGATTCTGCAATTTAAGGGCTATCTCCATCAGGTCATAAATAAAATTATTAGACGACCACCAAGACGCAAGAAATGGTTCTCATAGTTTCCTGGCCTATAGCGAAGTGTATTTCTACACCTAACAAAAGTACAAACTTTGTGGCAATTTATCGTTAGGGATATTTTCACTGGCTTTGCACGTTGTACTTTAAATTCTCGGTTCTAAGAATTATCCGTACATCTTTATAAACGAGATAGGGGATAAATTCGTTGCTTGTGTGCGTAAAAAAGGTAAGAATTATTTTTGGAATGTAGAGGGAAGAGCGTGCTTTACTTGAAATTCACTATTTCATCGTAAAAAAAATGCCATTTATCGAAAAACATAGTACTAGGTATTGCATGGTACTATGTTTTTACGTAAATTTGAAGTATGAAAGTTGAAAATACAAAAAAGCAGATGAGAAAGGGGGTCTTAGAACTCTGTGTCCTGTCCATCCTTTCAGAAAAAGAAGCCTATCCTTCTGACATTATCAAGCGGCTTAAGGAATCCGAATTGATTGTGGTAGAAGGAACGCTTTATCCACTCCTCACCCGCTTAAAAAATGCTGGGGTGCTGAGTTACAATTGGAAAGAATCAAACGCTGGGCCTCCTAGAAAATACTATGTCTTGACGGAGATGGGCGTAACGTTTTTAGAAGAATTAGAAAAAACTTGGAATCAGCTAGTTACTGCTGTTCAACAAATCACTAAAAATCCACCAAACCATGAATAAAACTGTGAATGTAAACCTAGGAGGCTACCCCTTCATTTTAAATGAAGATGCTTATTTTTTCCTAGAAGATTATCTCAATTCGTTGAAAGATCATTTTGCTTACTCTGAAGGGAGTGAGGAGATTGTAGAAGATATTGAGACTCGAATGGCGGAGTTGCTGACAGAGCAATTGAAGGGAAAGAATATAGCGACCAAAGGCATTATTGAAACGGTTATTTCTATCATGGGATACCCTGAAGATTTTGAAGATGCTACTTACGAAAGCTATCAAGAAGAACCGATGGTTAGGACAGGTAAACGGCTCTTTAGGGATCCTGAAAATAAGATAATTGGAGGTGTTTGCTCTGGTTTGGCAACTTATTTAGGGATTAAAGATCCTGTTTGGGTTCGACTTGCTTTTGCTTTGCTTGTTCTTAGTGGAGGAATTGGCCTCTTGCCTTACATCATATTGTGGTTGGTTCTTCCTGAAGCTAGAACTTCTGCTGATCGCTTAGCCATGGAAGGAGAACCAATTAATGTTTCGAATATTGCTAAAGCAGTGGAAGGAGAACTAAGCCACTTAAAAAAGGCTATCACTGATTTTGGTCAAGAGCTGAAATCGAAAAAAAAAGATAAGAAGTAGTAGTTCATATTGAAAGACAATGGGGTTACAGCCTTTAGTATAGGCTGCCGGAGCGTATAAGCTGAGCACTTATGCGCTCTTTTTTGTTTTAAAAAGGGAAAGATGAAGGCTTTTCTAACTTCAATTCAGTAGGACATGTGTCTTGAGGTTAAATGTGGTGGCTACTTTTTGAAAGTAAATGTCTTTTCCTTAAGTGAATAGATTAAGCAGTTTAATGTCATGAAATAATATAATGGGACCATATAGGTAAAGGCTTCTACAAAATTGTTTACTTTTTGGTATGGTATATTTTACTAAATTCCTTATCTTCATCATTATGTTTTTTAAGGAAAACAAAAAACCAAATTTGTAGTGAAATTCGCGAATCTGGCCTTGTCTTCCCTAGTAGAAACTATCATTCTATTCCAACCAAAACTTATTGATAATGAATTTTAAACCATTAAAAGCTAGCTTTTTATTATTGCTAGGACTCGTCATTTCTATTAGCGGCTGTAAAAAAGATAAAGAAGTGGAACCAGAACCAACGAATGAGGTCTTTCAATTTACACCGTCAACAGCGACACAAGAGGATGTACAAGCAGCCTTAATCGAAATGGTTAATGGGGATACGCTAGAATTTGCAGCGGGAACCTATGATTTTATCGGGACACTTTCTATTGCGGACAAAGACAGCATAGTCGTTCGTGGTGCAGGAATGTCTTCTACCATCCTTGATTTTACGAATCAAACACAAGGGGCTCAAGGCTTTTATGTTCTCAATTCTAATTGGTTCTTAATGCAGGATTTTACAATAAAAGACGCAGTAGGAGATGGCGTTAAAATTAAAGATTCACAAGGTGTGAGCGTCCTTAACATTGGCGTTGAATATTCGGGTACGCCTAGCCAAGATAATGGAGCGTATGGAATTTATCCAGTGACGTGTAAACATTTGTATATTAATGGTTGTTATGTGCGTGGAGCTTCTGATGCGGGTATTTATGTTGGACAAAGTGAAGATATCATTGTTAGCCAAAACACCGTGACAGAAAATGTAGCAGGAATGGAAATTGAGAATTGTTTCCGTGCAGATGTTTTTGAGAATAATGCGACTAGAAACACTGGAGGAATCATGGCATTTGATTTAGAAAATCTACCTGTTATTCCTAATGGTCATACTTGTAGAATTTATAACAATACCATCGTTAATAATAGTCATCCTAGTTTCGCTCCTCCGGGAAATACTGTAGGCGCTATTCCTGTAGGTACAGGCATTATGGTACTGTCTTATGATCGTGTAGAGATATTTGGAAATACGATCACGAATAATGATGTGATGGGAATCGGGGTGATAAGCATGACTACGTTAAGAGCGATTGAAGGCGATTTTAGTCCTTATCCAGCCGATTATGATCCGTATAACTATAGTGTGTATATTCATGATAATGATATAACGCATTCAGGTACTTTCCCGCCAGCTGCGGATAGAAATGATTCTTCCAACTTATTGGTGGGGACGTTTACACAAAACAGTATATTCCCTGATATCATTTATGATGGTTATGCTGCGCCGATTTACGGAGAAAACAATGATTTAACTGAGGGACTTTGTATCTCTAATAATGGTGGGGCTATTTTTGCTAATGTTAATGCTGATGCTCCAGGTCCTGATCCTAATGTTCCTTTCCCTAATTTTGATCCAGAAGTAGCACCGCATGTTTGTACTCAAGATGCACTTAGCGCTGTAACGGTAAATGCACCAGGACTTTAATTAGTTAAGAGTTGGGAGTTATTAGTTAAGAGTTTTCCAAGGGCTATACCC
>JAHDHB010000068.1:16371-17669 GCA_020631545.1 Saprospiraceae bacterium
GCTATCTTGTGTTACGAATATTCAAAGAATGGAGAATTATTTTGCGTAATTCTCCATTTTCAATCCTCAATTCAAATTATGCGTTATTCCAACTATTTCTTTGTACCTGTTCTATTCCTTTTTCTTCTTGGACTTGCTAATTTATCAAGTTGTAAAAAGGATAAAATCAATCCGAATGCACCACAGGTAGATTTTAATCGCTTGCCTTATGAAACGCTTTCGGAGTACAATTTTTTTGCTGGAGATATGAAGGATTTATCACCGAATGAAGAGGTTGTGCCCTATGATTTAAATTCTCCCTTATTCTCGGATTATGCGGATAAATCACGTTTTGTATGGATGCCTAATGGCCAAACGGCTTCTTATACTGGAGAAGGTTTGGTAGATTTCCCAATAGGAACGATTATTATTAAGACGTTTTATTTTAATAATGATTTGCGAGATCCATCTCTAGGGCGCAATATTATCGAAACCCGCCTATTGATTCGTCAAGATACTGCATGGCAACAAGCAACTTACATTTGGAATGCAGCACAAGATGAAGCCGATTTTAATGTATCTGGCCGCCAGATTACAGTGAATTGGACGCATTTCGATGGGGCAGCACGTAGTACAAATTATTACATTCCGAATAAAAACGATTGCAAGGGCTGTCATAATGTAGATTCGAAGCTACTTCCTATCGGACCCAAAGCACGAAATCTGAACAAGGATTTTGCCTATGCAGATGGACCGATGAATCAACTAGAAAAATGGCAAGCAGTTGGTTATTTACAAAATGTACCTACGCTTAGCCAAGTGGCCAAGCTTCCTAATTGGAAGGATCCTGCCACGGGGGATTTAAATGCTCGTGCTAGAGCGTACTTGGAGATTAACTGTGCGCATTGCCACAACCTTGATGCTCCAGCCGATAATTCTGGATTGCTACTAGATTATAATGTAACGGATATGACGGATATTGGTGTTTGTAAAAGTCCTACTGCTTCTGGTGCAGGTTCTGGAAGCCTTAGTTATGTTATCGTACCAGGTCAACCCGATGAATCTATTATGGTCTATCGTATGGAATCTACAGAAATTGATGTAGCTATGCCGGAATTAGCTCGCTCCGTAAGGCATGATGAAGGCGTAGACCTAATACGAGAATGGATTTCAACGAGTTTAACAGGCAGTTGTAAATAAGGAAAACGTTGTTTGTCAAGGTAGACATTAGCTTTTTCATTGTTTTTGGCAGAACATAGTTGATTTAAAAATCGTATCTTTGTATTATGCAAAAACTTCCAATCGGCATACAAGACTTT
>JAHDHB010000657.1 GCA_020631545.1 Saprospiraceae bacterium
ATTTAACGTTAAGAGATAAGAAAAAATGAGCTGAACGAATTTTTCATTTTACCAAATTTAAAATAAATAAGCATGACGCGCCCAAGCAATATCCTATTTCTTGTTGCTTTTATAGTCGCTTCTTTCGTTGGTACAACGCTTGAAGCCCGCTTAAATATAAACCCTGATGAGTTTTTCTGTTCCATAAAAACTTTGTCGGATTCTCCTATAATTCAATCAGATAAGCAAGGAGGAAACCCCACTTGTGCCTATGCTTTTAATTCCGTCGATGAATTTACAAAACAGTCAAAAATAGGTTTAAAAGCGCAGCATTTTTTCTCTTTTACAGATCCTGAATTACGTAAATTCATGAAAGAGAAAGAATTTTTAGATTGTAGTGGTTATTTGTCTGACATTGCAGGAATGCTAACGTTGAATATTCAATTAATAATGGATTCGCCTTATTCAAAAGAGGAGTATGGGCCGATTCAAGCTGGTTCTAATCTAATCATTCGCTTGATTAATGGTGAAACCGTTACGTTATTATGTGAAAAATATGCTCCAGGAACGGTAGACACAAGAAAAAAGAAAACTATTTATAATACGGTTTATCGTATTAACCCAAAAGATGAAAAATTGTTGAGCAAAATTGAAATCGATAAAGTGCGGATAGTTTGGGGGGTAGGCTATGAAGATTATGAAGTGTATGAGTTAGATTTCCTTATCGATCAATTTTCTTGTTTACAAGCAGCACGAGATGCCCGATAAATAGTAGTAATGAAGTGCGTATTTATATTCTTCCTTAGAAGAATTTGATTTTCTTTTGGGAAAACAATAAGATTTTTCGCACACTTGTTCTCACACGCTATAAAATTTTGCTTTTTTTAGTAGTTTTGCAGCATGAAAACTTATGATTTTCTCATTCTAGGAGCAGGTATCTTTGGTGTAACCACAGCGCTTGAACTTAAGCAAAGAGGTTATTCTGTTGGGCTTTTGAATCCAGATCACATTCCTCACCCACTAGCTGCCTCTACGGATATAAGTAAGGTCGTGCGGATGGAGTACGGAACAGATATGGAGTATATGGAAATGTTGGAACCTTGCTTGGAAAAATGGCGTGCTTGGAATGATTTGCTTGGTGAAACTTTATATCATGAAACAGGTTTTATTCTTGCTACTACCCATGATTTAGAGGAAGATGTGGATTCTTTCGAAGGAGCGAGTTATCGAAACTTATTAAAAAAGGGTTATCAACCTCAGCGTTTTGATGCAAAAGAATTGGCCAAACGTTTTCCAGCTTTCGAAACAGGCTATTATACGGATGGATTTTATCATGCACTAGGCGGCTTCGCAGAATCAGGGCGTGTCGTACATGCCTTAGCCAACTATGCACAGCAGCTTGGAGTTGAACTGTATCTTGGGCAGACCGCTGAAAAATTGATACAACAAAAGGGTAGGGTAGTCGCTGTTGAAACTCGTGAAGGGAACACTTTTTCTGCGGGGCATGTGGTGGTTTGTACAGGAAATTTTACGCCTTATCTTTTACCTGAGTTGAAACCTTATATGAGAGTAACAGGACATCCCGTTTTTCATATAAAACCTAACCGTCCAGAATTGTTCACTTCACCCAATCTTGCGGTCTTCACTGCGGACATTTCAAAAACGGGATGGTATGGTTTTCCGCTTCATCCCAAGGAAAAGGTCGTAAAAGTTGCACTCCATAGTGAGGGATTGGAGTTAGATCCTGCGATTGACGAGCGTGTAGTTTCAGTAGAAGAACATGGTAGGTTGCAAGCATTCTTAAATCAATCCTTGCCTGCATTAGCTAATGACCCTGTCGTTTTTACTAGGCGATGTTGTTATACGGATACCCTAGATGGTCATTTTTGGATAGATCGACATCCAGAAATCGAAGGACTGTCTATCGGCTCAGGAGGAAGTGGGCATGGCTTAAAGATGGGACCAATTCTAGGAGAACTAATCGCTGACGCAGCAGAAGGAAAAAATCATAAATGGGGAGCAAGACATCGTTGGAGGCATCTAAGTAAAGATACGCCCCAAGTAGAAGAAGCGAGGCATAAATCGACGTAGTCGATTTATTAGTAAATACCTATTGTGGACAACTCTAAACTACTAACTCTTAACTAATAAAACCGTGCTTGGATTAAAATTACCTACGGATCCGCGTTGGGCGAATCTAGCTGAAAAAAGTTTGGAAGATATCTTAACGGATCATGCTTATTGCGAGCAGAAGGCCGCTACATCTTGCATCTCTCTCATACAACAATTTCCTGATAAGGAAGAAATGGTAAAAGAACTAGCACCCATCGTCACAGAGGAGTGGGGGCATTTTCGCTTGGTTCTAGCGGAGTTGGAAAAACGAGGACTAAAATTGGGTCGTCAGCGAAAAGATGAATATGTAAATGAACTGCTAAAATTCCAGCAAAGAGGAGGCAGTCGGGAAGGCAGATTAGTGGATCGTCTCTTGATGTGTGCATTGATTGAAGCGCGTAGTTGTGAACGGTTTCGCTTGCTTTCCTTGAATATTAGCGAGGATGTTTTGAAGGAGTTTTACCATAAATTTATGGTAGCAGAAGCAGGGCATTACCGCTTGTTCATTGATTTAGCTAAATTATATGGAGAAGAGGAAAAAGTAAATGCGCGTTGGCAAGCGTACTTGGATTATGAGGCAGAGATTATGAATAAATTGGAACTACGAGGAGACCGAATGCACTAAGACTTTAAGTAATTTTCGACGCTTCGCTTGAAAAGACTATTTGACAAAAGACATAGGACAAAGGACTTTTTTGTTCCAAAAAATTATCGTGATT
>JAHDHB010000069.1:0-10241 GCA_020631545.1 Saprospiraceae bacterium
ATTTGCAGGCAGTGCCGTCTGGACAGTGTGGGGAAGGCCTTGGGGGAAGGTCTGGCCTGACGGCTTTCTAAAGCGCTCAACTCAAGCGAGTACCCTTAATCTTGTATTTTAGAAGATTGCTCTTAAGTTTTTTATTTTCTGCTAATTTCTTGGATGAAGTGCCTTAGCTAAGCCGTCAGGCCGCAGCCTCCCACAAGCCACGCCCCACAGCGTCCAGACGGCAGCATTCTCACACTTTCTTGGCTTAAGTTGACGGCAATGGGTTGAAACCCCTTGCTATAGCATCTCGAAGGCTACCGCCTTCTCTTGCCTACACCCGATAGATCCTTATTACTTTTGTCAAACTGAGAATTGCTGATTCAAAATGAATCTTTTTAGAGAGGACTCTTTATAGAAAAAAGGAATAAGAGTTTCCCCTTATTCCTTTAGTAACTAAACAAAAATAACCCTCACATGCATTTTTAATATTATTTCTAATTACTTGGTTTTGGATGGCTCGCGATAAAGGCTGCAAGTCCTGTCGTATCTAGATTATCAGCTATCGACCAAGCAAAATCTAGTTTCAGTTTTCCATCAAAAATAGGGTCCTCTAAACTCACATAAGCATCACCACTGTACGGAGTACCATTGCTAGGATCGTAAGCATCATAGGCCGCATAAATATGACAACTCATACAGTTCGTGCGCACTCCGGCAGCCGTCGATACCTTAACGCCTCGATCAATCACATAACTATTGCTTCCTGTAAAAACTGGTGGGCCAAATTTTGCTTCTAAGTAAGGGTTGAAGGCAATATTGGGGGAGCCTACACTCTTTCCTCCAGTTAAAGGTTGAGCAGGAGCAACCATGTTATAAGCCACAGCCATCGCATAGTGCTTAGCAGCCCCTTGAAGGAATTCCATTGGCCGTAAGTCGGCAATCTCAGACGAACTTGGCGCATTCGGCTGCTCGGGATTGGCCGTCCACCAGAAAGTTTGCCACGCCCACCGTGTAATCTCGCGCGTCGTCGTATGCATAGCCACCAGAATAGCGTAATCACCAGCCTTCGCATTTAAGCTAAATTCGTTATTAAAATAAGCCGCATCTTCTTCATTTAGTGCATAGTGAATGAAATCCGTTAGGTTGTAAGTTGTCGCAGCAGAAGGCCCCTCGCATCCAGTATCTATACTCCCATCTCCATGGCTATTATTATTGAGGTCAACGTAAACGCAAGCATTCCAATCTTTCTCAGGGAAACCAATTTCTCTACTTATTGGTCCAGGCCAAGTAGGTAGGGTATACAAACCGTTAGCATCCAACTTTTCTTTCGTAATTACCTTAAAAACAGGTTTTAAAGTAATCGCATTACTAGGAAAAGTAGGAATTTCTGTTCTTCCTTCATATTGATATTTAGCCAAGGTCTTCGCTAAAAAAAGCTTATTCTCCAAGGCAAAATTTGCCGCTTTCGGATTATAAGAAACCGATTCAGCTACTTCAAAATCAGGATGTTCCTCCTCGGCAAATCGAGCAGCATGTTTAAATTGGTTGGGTTTGTTCAGATTAGCGCGGCCATCCCTTGGCGTAGGATTTCCGTTGATTTCATCCGTAATTTCTTTTGGTGTTTGCCAAGTTTCAAAAACGAGTAAGTTTTGACCTCCTATACTTTGGGAAGTAGGTGTCGTCAGTCCCGCCCAAATGCCCCAACTATGTCGGTACATTTCCTCTAGGTTTTGGGTAGCTACCCATTCATTGATAACGGCAGAATCGGTAGGGAACGTAAATCCTGGGATGTCTAAATCAGGAAAAGGAACGGGCGTTACCCCCATATTCGTAGGCGTCTCCTCTTCTTCCGAGGAACTTTGGTTAATGTTATCGCAGCTTAGACAAAAAAACGATAAACAGAAAAGGGGGAGCAGAAGTTGTTTGAGTTTGGTCATAGCGTGTCTCAATTTGAATGAAGTGTATTGATTCTCTACAGACAAATCTATAGGAATTTTCGATGCTATGAAATAGGTATTTATACGTGTTTTTGTTCCATTGGATTTATCAGATAGGTCATCGTTTGAGGATTAGATCTTGGCACGTAACTTCTGCGTTTTTAGTGCAAAAATAGCCGCAAAGAATTCAGAGGCAGTTGTGTAAACAACGTAATTATTGCCACATAGACACATAGAATTTTGACGACATTCACGTAGAAGAATAGCGAAGCATACTAGACTCTAATACGAAAAACTCCTAACAATCAACCTCTTCCGCCATGTACTCCATCCTCAATTTTTAGTCCGTACATTAGGACAACTGCTGTCTATATTTTGAAAAACTAGTCGTTTAAACATCGAGTTATCTTCTTCCGAAAGGTTATCGATGAAATTACTGATTTTGGAAGAACGCTTATCTTTCAAGCAATCCGTCACACTAAACTTTAGCGTTTCACCAGGAGATTTTTTTTCAAATTTAGCTTGTTTCTTGTCAAAGGTTTTGTAACAAGAGCAAAGTAATTTTGCCTCTGCTTTCGCCATTTTTTCCAATTGTTCATTATCAGAAGTCTGAAAAGCGAAAAATGCTAAAAGTATAAAAGCGATGGATTTCATTGGATTATAATATTTATTACTCGTTTCGATTGTGCTTTAAGCAATTTATGGATAATTCAGGATAAATGCGCTATAAGCACGATGAAAATATTTGTTAATAAATTTTAACACTACGCACTAGAGTGAGCAGTAACGCTGACTTCAGTCGACATGTTGTTCCATAAACCTACTTACGCAACTTGTCGGCAAAAGCCAACGTAATTTTATCGCTTGATTAATAAATCCGTATAACTTCCCCATTTCTTTTCCCAAGTACACTTCTAACATAACCATTCACCATTTTTTTCATGGGGATAGGATTGTGACCGGGGAAATAGTCCTTGTATTTGATGGCTGAATCTTCGACAAGACCAGAAGAAACGACATTAACACGGTGCCCATGCTCCATTTCCAAAGCTGCTGCTTGAACAAAGCTGTGAATACCACCATTCACCATAGCCGCACTAGCCGTTTTGACGACAGGATCGTCGGCCAAAATACCTGTAGTTAGCGTAATCGACCCCTTAGGATTCAAGTAGTTTTGGCCTATTCTTACGAGGTTTACTTGCCCCATCAATTTACTACGTAATCCGATGTAATAATCTTCTTCGGATAACTCCTTGAAAGCTGCCCATTTCGCTTCCCCTGCTACACAAATAATCGCATCTAGTTTTCCCAATTTCTCAAACATAGCACGAATAGAATCACTGTTATTGATTTCTACTTGTACATCACCGCTCTTTCTTCCTGCTAGGATAACTTCATGTTCTTGAGTAAAATATGCTGCTACTTTACGCCCAATAGTCCCTGTTCCTCCAACAATTAATATTCTCATGGTTTAGTTGTTCTGTTGATTAAAGATGAAACGCAAGATACATTTATTCTTAATTTAAGGAATGAATTTCAAGAAAAAAATCGTAGTGTGCTTTACTACGAGAAGTAGGAATTAATGAAAAATACGATTTATGATCTAAGATGTATGATGTAAGATGTATGAAACCCTCATGACGTAAATTATTATTCGCTAGCAAACAATAAAAAATCATACTTCTTAAGCTAACACAGCCAGAATCAAGTATTTTACTTATATACCTTAAAAAGGTCGTAGACCTCCTTATAAGTCTTTGGTGTCTAGTGCGTCACGTCATGCTTATATCTTCTTATATGCCTTATATGCTTAAAAAACGCCCAAAGGCTTAAAGGATTACTAAGCCAACTAAGTAAGGCTTGGATTTCTCTAGAGTT
Organism: Saprospiraceae bacterium; assembly: GCA_020631545.1. GTDB lineage: Bacteria > Bacteroidota > Bacteroidia > Chitinophagales > Saprospiraceae > JAHDHB01. The sequence continues at coordinate 3,795 of JAHDHB010000069.1, forward strand.
ATCGCGAATTCTGCTCCCGCTCACTATCGCGTACTAAAATGGTAGCAGCTTCACTACCTTAGTGGTTTAACCTGAATAATTTTTAATAAAAAAACCGTACTTTCGCCTGATAATAAACTAGTTCAATTGATAACTTTATGCTTGATCAACCGCCTATAGCTCTTAATGAAGAATTTCGTGATATTTTGGAACGCCTAGAGACAAGCAATACCTCCATGTTCATTACAGGACGGGCAGGAACGGGGAAGTCGACCTTGCTTCGCTTGTTTCGAGAAACGACGAATAAGAAGGTGGTGGTGGTAGCACCAACGGGGATTGCAGCCTTGAATGTACAAGGTCAGACGATTCATTCATTCTTTGGTTTTCCTCCTAGACCTTTGACAAAGGCCGAAATAAAACCTAGACGTTTTAAGCACTTATACAAGAGGTTAGATACGATTATCATTGATGAAATTTCGATGGTCAGAGCGGATATGTTGGACAATATTGATTATTTTTTGCGGATAAATGGAGGAAATCCGAATTTGCCTTTTGGTGGAAAACAAGTCGTTTTTTTTGGTGATTTGTTCCAACTTCCTCCTGTGGTAAGCCGTGAAGAAGCTCCCTATTTTCAACAACAATATAGTAGTCCCTACTTTTTTTCTGCCGAAGTTTTTCTTAATTTTGAACTCGAAAAATTCGAATTGAGTCAAGTATTCCGACAGGAAGAACGTGGTTTTGTTCGCTTGTTGGATACCATTCGAATGCGTCGGTTCGATTATGATGATCTAGAAACGTTGAATGAGCGTTACCTAGAAGATTCTCCTTCTTCGGTAGATGGTTATGTTACCTTGACGACTAGAAATAGTATTGTTAATGAAATCAATAGCCGCCGACTTAAACAGTTGGATGGCATAGAGTTAACGTATACAGGCAGTGTTGAGGGAGATTTTAGTACAAGGGTTTTTCCTACGGATATTATTCTAAAGCTCAAGGAAGGCGCTCAGGTGATGTTTGTAAAGAATGACCCTAAAAAACGCTTTGTAAATGGTACGATTGGGCAAATTGTTGAATTGCAAGAACGCTTAGTGCGCGTAGCCGTTCCCAAGCCTGATGGACAGTTGAAAGTAATTGATTTAGAGCAAGTAGAATGGGAAATTTTGCGCTATCAAGTGAAAGGCGACGAACTAGAGGCTAAACCGATAGGTAAGTTTAAGCAATATCCTCTTCGCTTGGCTTGGGCGATGACCATTCACAAGAGTCAAGGAAAAACATTTGATCAGGTTTTACTTGATTTAGGCAAGGGAGCTTTTGCACCGGGTCAAACGTATGTAGCACTTAGTCGTTGTACGACCTTAGGGGGTATCATTTTGAAACAGCCTATTCGGCCTAGAGATGTCTTAATCGACGAACGAATTGTAGAATATTATGAACGGTATTTTTATTGATAGCCAAGGAGAAAGGCACTATTATTACCCCAACGTACATAGGCCATGCCGCAAGTATGCGTGAAAGCTTGAGTGTGAGCGTGCCTAAGCAGTTCGTTATCAGCACTAAGTAGGTATTTGTTTTTTCAAGGGAATATCCTTTAAATGACAGACCTATTATTGTCGGGTTAATAATACGCTGTTTCCTATCTCCTTCTTACTAATTATTTATTCCAATGCAGCAGATTTTTTATACTTTCATCAAGTCTTTGAGTGTTTTATTCCTAATGCTTTTTTTCTTTTCAGGATGTGATAATTCTAGTACCTACATCCCGATGGAAGAACCTGACATTCATGCTAATCGGCCTTCTATTCCTTGGAAAAAAGAGACGACCTACCATGAAGGCAGCGTGTTTGATTTAGATAAAAATGGTGTACCCTCCTACCAATCTTTTCCTATCGAACGAGGTACACACGATCCTTTGTTCTACGCCTTAAATAAGCTATCGATGGGCACTTTGCGGAACTATGTAGCGAATTGCCGCATCAGCCGAATCCAGTTGGAGAATGGCGAACATCAAGTCTTTCTACTAGGAGAACCTGAATTTACGGATAAGAAAAGGGAACGAGAATTCATGAATTTCTTGCGCTACACTACCGAAATTTATACTCCCAAATATCGTTTCTTCATGAACGAAAATGAATTTAAGGTCAATTAATTCACTTCTATTTAGTTGCTTGAAAAACACGATAATTTTTTAAAGGATTTTATGGAGGAATACCATTGCGGCTCATTTCACCCTTTCAGGGTTTTGGTTACCTAACTAATTAATAAGGCTATAATCCTAACACCCTTGTCAGGGTTTACCTCAAATTTGGCGAAATGATGGAAGTAAATCCCAAAGGGATGTAAGGATTATAGAAAAATAAAAGAACAAGTGCGAAAACCCTGAAAGGGTGATATTTTTAAGTGCAGTCTACCTCTTTCACATTACCTCAGAAGCTTGTACAAGTCGAGTCATTTCACGATAGCAATCGAAGATTGTCCTATGTCCTATGTCCTATGTCCTAACAATTCCGGTTTTAGCTCCTTCACAAAATCCCTTAGGAAATCAAATTCATTAATATCCTCATCAACGATAGTCCCGTTGAAGGCCGTGACATCCAGGTCTATAGTCCTTGGGCCATTTTTATTTTCCGTTCGTACCCTTCCCAGTTGTTGTTCTATATCCTTAAGCTTAGCCTTAAGATCTTCATAGTAGACATTCGTATGAAATAGGACTGCACCATTCAAGAAATCAGCCTGATTTTCAAACTTTTGTGCTTTGGTATATACAAGTTCCGTTTTGTCTTCAATATCCCCAAACTCCTCAAGTAGGCTTAAAGCTTCCTTGATATTTTCTTCAGGATTTATATTCGAACCTAAGCCAATAATCACTTCATTTTCTCGATCCTTGTCCGATATTTCAACAAGCACATTATCACAAAACCTAAGCGCATGAGGTTTTTCGACGACCACTTCGACATCTCTGATATAAGGCTGTTTTTTTATCAACTGCCATATTTTATCGCCTAGCGTTTCTAAAAGCAAAAAATGTTGATGCTCAACGAGTTTAATGACAGATTTTGTGATGGTTTTATAGTTAACAGAAAACCGTTCATCATCCGTTTTTACGGCTTCAAGTGTATTATATTTGAAGGAAAAACTGATCACTAAATCTTGCATTTTTGTCCTTTCAATTTCATTGAAACCGATGTAGGCTCTAAGACGCAAGTTGACAACCTTTATTTTTGAAATCTTCGCTTTATTCTTCATTCCGTAATATTAAAATCGTTCTCCACCATCCACATAAATCGTTTGGCCAGTGACAAAAGGATTGGCAACAAAAAAGCGTAACGCATTTCTAATTTGTTTTAAATTCCCAATGGTTTGTAAAGGAATATTCTTTGCCTTTTCCAGTAAATAATTGATATCCTTATCCCCCGGCGGCAAAATAAGCCCTGGAGCGATAGCATTAACCCTAAAATTGGGCGCTAACCCAACGGCAGAAAGATGCGTAAAATCCCTAAGCAATTTTTTGCTAAGCAAATAATCTAAATGGGCTGTTTTATGTTTATCCACATTCGTATCCAATAAATTGATAATAAGGCCATTTTCTTTTTTTCGAGCAAACGCTTTGGTTAAAGAATAAGGACTTACAAAATTTATTTTGAAGTGATGATGAAGTAGTTCTTCCGAGTCAGAATCAAAATTGGAGGGAAGAAAATCGGAAGCATTATTCACCAATATTTTTACATCAAAAGTCGGATCGATCTTTCCAAAAAGCTGCTCGCCAACGTTTTTACTTGTAAAATCTACTTGGATGGTTTGACATTTTACGCCTAAAGCACAAATTTCAAGCTTCGTCTTTTCTGCTTTCTCCGCCGAACTATTGTAGTGCAAAACAATATGATAGCCCAACTCTGCAAGATGCAAAGCTATCGCTTTTCCTATTCTATCCGATCCTCCTGTGACTATAGCTGATTGATGATCCATAAATGTTATGATTCGTTGCAAAATAGTGATTTATAGTGACTCCTTCACTACCCTATTTATTGAGACCACTCCCAAAGACCCTTCTTCAAAATACGATGTAAGATTTAAAGAAGTAGGATGTTTATTATTTACGAAGATACAAGATATTAGAGAATTTTAGCCTTATATCTTAAAGAATAAATGCGATTATAGTCAGTTTAAGAACTATTTGCCCAATTCCATCCTTGTCTCCCTCAAGTAGTCCTCCAATAAATCCGTTTCGACATCCAAGGAATAGGCTTTCTCAAAATGGTTTAAGGCACTTTCGTAATCACCTTCTTCAAAGTAATAAATGCCTAGGTTTCGGTAGGCATAAGCATTTTTAGGCTCAAGCTTTAAAGCATATTTAATGTCTTTCAACCCCTCCTCTTTCTTGCCTAATTTTAATTTCACAAAACCTCTATTGTTATAGGCATAGGGATAACTCGGCTCAATGGCAATAGCATTTTCTAAATCTTCTAGAGCTTCTTTGTATGCACCATGATGAGCATATAAATAAGCTAGGTTATTGAGTGCCAAATAGTTTCTATAATTAAGACTTAACGATTTTTGCAAGTAGATAATGGCTAATTCATAGTCTTTTGCGGTATAATTAATACTTCCACAATGCAAATAATCATCCGAAGTCAAGTCGTTATGTTCCTCAAACTCCTTATAAACTTTATTGACATTCGAGTAGTCAACCAAGTCTTGATAAGTACCAATCAACGTTCTATAAACATCCGGTTTTTTACATCCATTTGCTAGTACAGTTTCGAAACATTCAATCGCCTTTTCGTAGGCTTTATGGTTATAAAATTGAATGCCTTCCCAATATGCTTGAGGCAGTTTTTTGTACGCCAAGGATTGCATTATTTGCATTCCATCATTATAAATTAAGGTGCCATCATGAAAACGAATAGGCTCACTGAGTGGCATCATATTAAAAATGAAATCTAGTATACAAGACACCAATAAAACAGCTACAAAAACACTTGCAAAACCATCTAAATCAGTTATTACAGCAAAATAAAGCGCTGTACCTCCTACCAACAAAGAAGCAAAAGGACCGAAAAAGGTAATCCACAAATTACGATTTATACTAAGGTTTTGTTGATGCGGAAAACAGGCTCCTTTCCCCCAAAGTGCTAGACTTAGCTTAAGGAAAAAGGTAAGCCGTCCAAACTCCATTTTATAGCTATCAGGATCGCCATAGGAACCTAAGTAGATAGTTACCTTTTCATTCGTTAATAAAAGTGCTGCTATTCCATGCCCTAACTCATGTATCAATATCGTCAGCGGCCGTAAAAGCAGTATCGCTACAAAAGCAAAAATTGTAATTCCTTCCATTTTGGGGGTAAAGTTGGTCGTTAAGGAAATCTAAACTCAATTTTCCATGTCATCAATCCATTTTGTAATCAAAGCGACGCCCTCTTCGTGTACTAAACGACGTCCTAGCTCCGGCATCATTTCAGCAGGCTCGATGGATTCCATTCGATAGGTAAGGATGGACTCGTGAGCCTTGCCGGGAACAATGCTATAGTCGCGACCTCCTGAGCCTCTTCCTGTTGCAACGGGTGTCTTATAGATACCTAGCTTATTGTCCAACGCTTGTTCATAAACTAAATGCAAGCCTGAAGTATTGGCAGGGCCATGCGGATTATGGCAGTGACCGCAATTTATATCCAAATAGGCCATGGCGCGTTCGTGTAAGGAACCACTATCCACATCATCCCATTTCGCTACTTTGGGATGTGTTTTGCTTGCTTCATAATCCGATAAATAGCCCATGATAGCCCATTTTTCAAGTTGATTTTTACGCCCATCTACGTAATCAAACTCCTTGTTTAAGTTCCTAACTTTTGGGCCTATAGGTTGTAGTTTTTCTTGGTGTGCATGGCAGCCTTTACATTGATTTTTATTAGGAATCATGTAGGCGACTTCTCGATTTTTACCATTTTCATCAAGCCACTCAACATTTTGCAAACCTCCAATCACATCTAGTGTAGCTTCCTTTTGTGCTGCATCCCAAGTGTAATTTAAAGCATCCCATTTATCCTTACGTTTCACTAGTAATCTACTCTCTATCAAACGTTTCCCCTTGCCCATATTCCGTTCATCATGGTAGTAATAAAAGTGTTTGATCAAAGCTGTACCAACAGGAAAATCGAGTATTCCATCCTTGGTATAGTTAGCATTTTTTCCTTTGGGCATCCAAACAAATCTCGCCTTGTGTGCGTAATCGGAAAAAAGGGGGGAATTCAAATCATAAGGCAAAACGCCCTCATTCGGCTCCAAATTATGCAATTCTCCTTTAAAAAACTGATAACTAGAAAAATGCTCAAAGGGTTCGGCTGCTATATCAAGGCGAACGCCTTCCGCCGTCGTATTGCACTGAACTAAGCAAACAAGTACGCATAACGAGTATAGGATGTAGACCAGTCTAGTCATTTTTGCATTTCTTAAACATGGGAGAGTGAAGAATTA
>JAHDHB010000069.1:10341-17531 GCA_020631545.1 Saprospiraceae bacterium
TGTAGACCAGTCTAGTCATTTTTGCATTTCTTAAACATGGGAGAGTGAAGAATTACGAATTACGAATTAGGAATTACGAATTAGGAATTACGAATTACGAATTAGGAATTACGAATTACGAATTAGGAGTTACTTACATGACGATTTTCTAATCTTCTGATTGAAAAAGGTAGATTTTTTGCCTAACCTAGCGAAGCCAGCACCATAGTACCACTAGAGAAGGTGGTAGCCTTCGAGGTTCTATAGCAATGGTTTTCAACCCCTTGGTTCGTTAAAATAAGCCACAAAGTTTTGCAAGAATTTAGGGCTTAGTTACCAAATAATATCCTGCCATTTTTGTACAGAAGTTCACCAGTGAAAAAACTAAAGACCTAATTAATCAACGGAAAGATGAAGTTTTACCAAGGGGGTAAGTCTCTTATCACTTGATATTTTCTAATCCTTCTAGTTTCAAACTGGCCAATTCACAATCAAAATTTTCGATTTTGGAATCCATGTTTTTAGCCAAGGCCGCAAGTTCACTGCCTTTTGCAGCATTGAGGTTGAAAAAAGAAACTTCTCCATTATCACGAAGGCAAACTCTTTTATCAGCAAGTACTTGTCCTTTATCATCCAAATGCTTGGGACTCACGAGCCCATCTGTTATAATATCTTGTCCTTTTCCTTTAAAAAGCCCCGTCACTAGCTTCCCAAAATCTGTGGTTTGGTCAGCAGTTCCATTGTTATCTTCAAACATGTTTTTGTATACATTGACATTGGAACAAAAGGGATCATATTCTTCCGACTTGAAGGGACGATCAGTAAACATCCAGCTTATGATCCCTAAACCAAAGGTGTTATGCCCTCGAATTTCATTCTCATAAACTTCCAAATCACGATGCGCCATCAACAACATTCCCGTACCTGGAGGCAAAATATTCACCGTGATCCCTTCTGCCGAAAAATTCACTGAATTGTTGATTTCCAAGACGTTATGATGAATTTTAATGTTACCTCCATTAGGTTGTGGGAGATCCGGCATATCAAAGACTAGAAGGCCTCCAGTATTATCCGTTGCCCGGTTGTCATAGACATCTCCATTGATGGAATTTTCGATTTCGATACCTGCTACATTATGATGTGCGTAATTTCCTCGAACGATAAAATTGGTGGTTTGCCCCACATAAATCCCTGCATCCATCGCATAGGAGGCTTCACAATTTTCGACCAAAACATTCTTACACGTCACTGGATACAATCCATAAGCACCATTTGTTTTTAGCGCCCCTCCTGTCCAAGTAACTTTAAGGTTTCGCATGACCACATCTTCACAATTTTGCACTTTTATAGCGTCTCCCTTAGTATCCTGCACACAAAACCCTTCTAAGGTAATGTTTTTAGCCGATTTTATGATAACCCCCTCAGCACCTTCAACTTGCTCCTTGAAGGAAAGAATCGTTTTGTCCATTCCTTTACCCTTAATTGTTACATTCGGTACATCATTAAATGAAAGGGGACGTTGGAAAGAAAATTTGCCTTCTGGCAAGGAAATAACAGCTCCGTCTTTAGCTTGAATTAAGGTTTTTTGTAAATTTTCTACTAGATTTTCAGCGGTAAGTTCAACAGCATCACTAGCACTTCCTTGCTTGGATTCTCCGCCTTCATTTTTACATGCAAAAATAGTTATAACAAAAAGAAATAGAAGGGAATAATACGATGTTTTCATGTCGTTTGCACCTGTTTTTAGATTTACTATTAGGATTCTCAAGCCTCTAAGATAAGGCATTTTTTAAAATATTTATAGCACCGAAGAAGGAATGACGGGTAAATGCTTAGCTGTAATAAATCATCAACTTATCTTAAAATTTATTTATAGCCCGCGAATAGAACAACTTGTCGGCTAAAGCCAACGTTACGTCTTAATTGCCAGCACTTTCCACTCTACAACACGTTTTTCTACACTACTAAAATTAACTCCTATGGCTAGTACTTTTTTGTCGGCATCCAAGTATTTATCGGTATAGCCTTTTTCTTGGATTTGTTGTAAAGCAAGGTCAGCACTTTTATCTAATTTGAATTCTATAACGTAGATATGGCTTTCCGTTTGCACCACAGCATCAATTCTACCATCTGAGGTATTAACCTCAGCATCAATATATTGCCCTAGATAATGAAAAGCTAAATAAACGATGGAATGATAGTATGCCTCTTTATCTTTAATGAAAATATGAGAAGGAATATTTTTAAACAAACGGTTAATAATCTTAAGCACCTCGTTTAAATCTCCTTCCTTAAAAGCATTTGTTAATTTTTTTACAATTGGTGTCGAACGGGAATTGTATTCATGACGAAAAGCGCCCATTAAATGCTGGAGCATACTAAGTTTTACTTCCTTATTAGGATAGCCCAAGGTATAAACACCAAATTCTTCATCCCACTCTTTTATCGTCAAGTAGCCCGTCTGAAAAGCAAGGAATCCGTAGTAATAAACTCAATATCATGACTTTCAAAAGCGCTCTCCCCTACTTCTATTCCTTCAAAATCATAGTAAAAACGTTCCTTGAGCAACTTTATTAGAAAGGTCGGTGTTCCGGTAGCAAACCAGTAATTCGCAAATTTGCCATCAAAAAAATGGGAAAGTATGGAGAACGGATTGTAAAGGTAATTTTTGACATCCCAAGTATAACCATTGTACCACTCCTTTATTTTTTCCCAATACGCCTCACCTTTATCCTCAGTCACATAGGATTGAAAATAATGGCGCAATTCCGTCTCTGTATAACCACATAAGGTGCTAAATCGCTCATGCAAAGAAATATCAACTAAGTTATTCAGCTCGGAGAAAATGCCTGTTTTACTAAATTTTGAGACTCCTGTAATAAGCAAGAATTGTATGTAACCATCCGAATGTTTTAGGACAGAATAAAAAGACTTCAAGATGTCTTGATTCACATAGGCTTGCTTTAATTGTTCTTTTCCTAGATAATCAATTATAGGTTTATCGTGTTCATCTATCAAAATGACGACTTTCCCATATTGCTTAGCCGTCTTTTCTATTAATTCACGAAATCTACGTGCTAATCCTCTTTGACTAAGTACAAGATCAAATTCTTTAGCTAATAAATCAATCTCCTCATTTAGAGCATCTTCTAGTCCAATATTTTTATGGCCAATACTGTTAAATGAAAAGTGTAAAACGGGATTTTTCTGAGTCCAATCCCATTTATCCGCTATCCATAAATCTTGAAATAACTCTTTTCTTCCACTATATAATTCATTGATGGTCGAAAGTAATAATGATTTACCAAAACGACGGGGACGAGTTAGGAAGAAGTATTTTCCTGAGTTAATTAGATGATGAATGTTTTCTGTTTTATCTACATATAAATAGTCACTTGTCCTTAATTTATCAAATTCTTGTATGCCGAGTGGTAATTTTTTCATCTTTCAAAGACAAGGAATTTCAAGTGTAATTACTTGACAGAAAGGGAAATACTGCTTAAGCTTTTGAAAGGGGAAATCTTCTTAGAGAATACAAGTCCTACTAGCTATTAGAATTGATTTGGCGATTGGGGAACAACTTGTCGGCTGAAGCCAACGTTACCCCGTCAGAATTTATCAATTATGGTTCACCCTCTACTTGGATTGTTTAGGTGAAGGCCATCTTTATCAATCGTTAACAATTCTCCATCTTTCAAGCATTGCATGGCTCCTTTCACATTGACGACGGCGGGAATTCCATATTCTCGCGCTACGACAGCACCGTGTGATAAGGGGCTACCAATTTCCGTAATTAGCCCTCCAATCAAGGAAAAATAGGGCGTCCAGCCTATATCCGTGTACTGACAAACCATAATATCGCCTTGTTCGAGCTGATCAGCTTCGGCTAAATTTCGGATGATTTTCACCCGCCCCGTTACCGTGCCTTGACTTACGACGGTACCTTTCAGTCCATCCATACTTTCAAGCTTTTCCTCCTCAATCGGATAAGGGTGACCGTAGGAAACATCGGCAAAATTCAAGGTATTTATGGCTTCAAATTGACCTTGACGTTCCTTCGCAAGTTCAAGCAAAGAACCCTTTTTAGTTGCAATTAATTGCCCTATTTCTTGGTGGGTCAAAAAGAAAATTTGTTTGGAATCTTCCAAGTAACCTTCCTTCACCAAACTTTCTGCTATGCGACAATACCCCAGTTTTATTTTTTGTTGTATTTTAATGCATAAGCTTTTACTTTTTTCCCTTGAAACGATAGCTTTGCGCACTTTTCCTAAAAAATACTTAACCGCTTTCTTTTTTGCCCAATTATAATCGCTAAGTATTTCATTTACATCGACTTTAACTTCAGGCTGTTTTTGTGTTCTTCCTTGAAGAATGGCTTGGATTTGCTTTTTAAGCACTGGTATAATTTGCAAAGGGTTTTGGCTCCAGTCTTTCTCTGACAATTCGGCTTCACGAATGCAACGATGACCATGGTTTTCTAGGAAATTTGTAAATTTTGAGGCAATTTTAGCCTCTCCTAGGATTTTTGTTAGCAATTGTTTCGTAGGAAGTTCGCTCCAAGCACTTCCTCGCTCCTTGTTATCCGCAATTTCTATGGCTATTTTTTGTAAATCGCTTAGCGCTTCATTCCCTGCAATGCCATCAATATCAACTAATAAGGAAGAAGCTATTTCATGACTTTCGGGTTTGGGAATGGGCGCTCCGCTCATAATACTCGTCATCGTTGTATAATAGCTCCCTGACTGCGAACTCGTACAATAATGATGAGCATAGGCCAAATTGAGTTGGACTAATTGCTCGCACAAAGCTTTGTATTGCAAGCCTATAGCTATTTCATTTTGAATGTCAAGTTGATCATTTATCAATTCCAAAGCTTTCAATCGTTTTCCGCCACTATTCAAGTAACGAATCAATTTTACTTGGTTTTGCAAGCGTCTCCACCAAGATTTCAACGCTATAGGATGTGAACGCGACAGGGTATCGCCAATAATATTAAACTCGATATTCTCTTTTTTTACCATCGTGACTTCCTCCGCCAAAGCATATAGACCACTAATACTAATAAATAAGTGGTTGTAATGCATTTTTATATATAGCCATTTCTCCGTAAAATCAGGTAGAGCGCCACAACGACAATAAAAATCTTGCAAACCAACTTCAATGGCACGCCCAAAGACCGAAAAGGTCAAAGGCGTAACAGCGCCAGGCATCATTTCTCCTACATTACCCCTAGTCAAAATCTCATCTTCTCGGTTCAGCGGCGTATCCAATTCATTGAAATGAGCCTTGGAGAGCGTGGTGATGGGACGTGCTTGTAACCAATATAATTCTCCTTGCTGATCAATCGCCCATTCTGCATCTACTTCCCCACCAAAGTCTTGAATCATTTTCAAAACACCTGCCTTTAGTGCTTTTAGTTGCTTTTGAGTAAGAATTTGACTTTCAGGTAATTCCTCCTTGTATTTATAGCATTTCAGTTGCTCAGGTTCGACTTTTCCATCGACCAATTTATCTCCCAAACCTTCTACAACATTGATCAATAGATGATCTCTACGATTATCAACAGGGTTTGCAGAAAAAATAACTCCAGCCGCTTTTGCCGCCACCATATTTTGTACAATAACGCAAAGTCGCAAATCGGCCTCCTTCGCTAAAGCTTCCGCGTAGGCTTGTACTCGTCGATTGTTGAAAGACTCAAAGCAAGCCTCTATGGCTTCCTCGACTTCTCCTTGGTTTTTCCTTGTCAAAAAGGTTTCAAACTGCCCCGCAAAAGAAGTTTCCGCACCATCTTCATCCATAGCCGAAGAGCGCACTGCCCAAGGACCAGCACCTAATTGAGCCAGAAAATCAGCTAATTGATGTTGATAAGTGGCTTGTTCCTTCGATAGAATAACAAATCCATTTGGTACCTCATAACCTAGTTGCGTCAATTGAGCTAGGCTTTGGGCTTTCCCTCCTACCGCTTCCTTCTTTATGTCTTGAAAAAATATTGGCATTTGATTCTATCAATTTTCTTGGTCATCGCTTGAAAGAACTTTTCAACTTTGCAGACTACTCCAAAAAGTAGGCTTTCAGGCATAGACTTTTAACTTCTTTGTGCAGAAGGTGTAATGTAATATGGGCGTAAATTCAGTTTTGATCAATTCTTCCAAACTCTGCTACGCCGCGCCCTTTTACACCATTAATCCAATACTCGGCCATGCCTTCGTAAATGATGTATTTTCCATCCATGATGAAATCAAAATTTCCATAGATTTTCCAGCGCAGCTTGATGTTCACACCGTCGGAATAGCCTAATACTAGTTCTCCTTCTTCTGGTACAGGAGGATGCTTGGCAAATTCGCTGATCGTAGGGCATTCTTGCAAAAAATGCAATTCTTTTCCATCGGTCACATAACCAGCCGATAAACCCGATAAGTACTTGTAATCTATAAAACTAGCATTAAAAACTTCTCCGTTTTCAAGTACCCCGCTCAACCAAACATGACGCTCCCAGTTCTCCCATTGGCGAATGCCCCAACTGTGGTCGCGTACACTTATCCAGTCTACTTGTCGAGATTTTCCATTAAGGACAACCGTACCTTTTATCGTTCCTCCTTGCTCCACATGCACTTTTTTCATGTCTTGCAGTTTCTTGAAAAAGGCACGACTCCAAGGCTCTTTCGCTAAGGCTTTTGCTGTACGCTCAGGAAAGGTAGCTCTTCCAAAATCGACTAGAGCTCGCTGGCCTTCAAACACTAAATCAACAGCAATCTCATGCTCTATGCTTCCTTGCCAAATGGCTCCTTCATAAAGTACGCGCCAACGCTTACCCATTTCCAAGCACTCAAATCGTAAAGCTCCTTGTTGAAAGCCTTCCCCTTCTTCCCCTTGGAAATTCTTCAATTCCAATTGGCCTATATCCGGAAAATAAAACTTTAACCAATATTCATTGCCTCTTGTCGTTCGAAAGCTTTGGCGTACAACAAAATAAGAACCATCCTTCCCTAGTCCGTTAAAGTAAGAACTATCGTTGAATAATGCTTTACTTGAATCTTTATGCTTCTTTTCCAATTCTGCTAAGGGCAAAAGCGGTTCTTTTTTCGAACGCCCGACCATCCACTTGGCTACTTGCTGTTTTAATCGATTTTTCATGACTTTAATATAGGAAAAATATTGGATGAAGAGGATTCTCCTTTTTAATATTATTTCCAACTTACCAAATCTCACCA
>JAHDHB010000658.1:0-776 GCA_020631545.1 Saprospiraceae bacterium
GTCTGAGGCGGCTGCGTTGTGAGATAGCTGGACGTGCTGCGTTTTGAGAAGAGATCCTTAATTGTTTTTGACGCTTCGCTTGAAAAGACGTGTTGACAAAGGACAAAAGACATAGGACAATCCGCGATAGCTATCGGGATTACCGTTATAACGACTTGATTTTTCGAAGAAAAATCAAAAGTCTGTCCTTCTACGCTATACTATCTACCCTCTACAAAATCTAGACGGGTCTCCTTGCATTCAAATACATTTATTTTTCGCACTCTGTACCAAAAGCATAGCAGTTATTTTATCTTTGCAGCTTATTCGGAAAACAAATCCGTAAATAGATCATAAAATCATGAACAAACCAAAACGATATACCGTTACTGCGGCTTTACCTTATGCTAATGGACCTTTGCATATTGGGCACTTAGCGGGGGCTTACCTTTCTTCTGATGTGTATGTGCGTTACTTGCGTCTAGCAGGTGAAGATGTTGTATTTATCTGTGGTTCAGATGAACATGGAGCTGCGATTACTATTCGTGCTAAGAAAGATGGCACTACGCCTAGGGAAATTGTGGATAAATACAATGCTATCATCAAGGAATCTTTTGAAAAATTGGGTGTTTCCTTTGATATTTATCACCGTACTTCGGCGGAAATACATCATGAAACTTCTCAAGATTTTTTCCGTGTTCTTCATAAAAATGGTGAATTTACCGAGAAAACGACGGAGCAGTATTATGACGAAGGCCAAAAACAATTTCTAGCAGACCGCTACATAAAAGGTACTT